>JBOGOW010000112.1:0-9514 GCA_050748285.1 Pyrinomonadaceae bacterium | reverse complement strand
AGACTAAACGCCTGCCGCATATAATAAGCAAGATCATCCGGCGCATTCTTAGGATGATGCGCAAACGCATCCCAAAATGTCGTATAAGCAAGATCGGTAAGCACTTGCGCATCTTCGGGCGTGGCTTGACGTATTGTGATCTGTTCAGACACGAGGGATATCCATCCGGCGAAGCTCATCGTTTAACTCGGTAAGGCATTTTGTTATCTCTTGGCAGGTCATCGTTTACTCGGATCAAAATCAGTGGCGAATTTCACCACGTCACATGGACGCTCTCGATCCAGAATTATTCTGACCGGGCTTTTCAAACTCTCATTGACATCAATTCGGGTCAAACCACAGTCACGCTTATCGAAAAGCTGTCCACTCTCAATCTTCAGAATGTAGGTAAAGCCATCAAAGAGTTCAAGATCGAAAGTTCCATTAGGTTTTGTATTGATCATCTCGACCTGCCGACTCTCGGCTCCCGGTCTCCATTCATCGAGATATGAGTGTTGAAAGAAAAGTTTCGGTTCTTCTAGCTCGTGGTAGAAATACGCCGTTAGATAGAAGTATCGTCCATCAGCGTTCTTCAAGATCGCGGGTCTGCCATTGGATGCAAAGATCTGACCGTGAACAACCCTCGTTGGGAGTTGTGAGGGTAAACTGTATCGAATTCCCCGTCTTTTCTCACCTTGCTTGATTTCGATCGCCTTTGATTTAGAAAAGTCTCTTACCCCGGGATAGTAATGTCGATAGAATGGCTCGGGTCCGTTCGGAAGGTCTTTGCCAACGACGATCGTATACCGCACTTCACGCAATCCGTCAAAGCTGAAAGTACCGTCCGACTTGAGATTATCCAACGATAAGTCACACGACTCTAACGTTTCCTTTTCTGTCGGCTTCAAGCGACAGATCTGCGGATAAAATTTACGAAAGCTCTTCCAATCGGAGTAAACGAATTTGCCGAAGATGCTCGCGGTCGCTGTTAGATCGATCTTAAAGGCGTCAAAGTATTGGTAGTCGCAGGTTCCGCGCTTCGCTACCGCATCGTACACGAAAACTGACGCGATTTCAGTCGGCTCTTCGGCCTTGAATCGAGGTGGCAGGTTCGGAGACGAAAAGAGCAAACTTGCGCTGAAGGGAATCGACAACTTGACGGAATAGATTCCTTCATTCGGGACTTGAAATACAAATGATCCGCTCTCATCACTCGTGGTTTTCAGATTTGTACCGTTGCCCTTAAGAGATACCGTAGCACCGCTCACACCATCGTACTGGTTGAGGCTGATCCGACCACGAATCGTTGGCCCACCCGATTTATCCGCGAGTGCCGCCAGTTCTTTCGTTAAGGCGTCATCCTTCCCAATCGGACGATTCCCTCCACACGCGCCAAATCCGAGTTGGCCGGTTTTCTCATCCTTAGTGGCGAAGATCAACCATCTTTGCCCCTCTTTTACTTCTAGGTCACATGAAGTTCCGCTGTAAGTTAGAGCCGTTACGGTAGCGCCGGCAATCCCTTTGAAAGGCTTTTCTACACTAAACCGCACAGCGAGCATACCGGCACCGCGGTGCGAGATTGAATTTACGCCTTTCAGCGAAACGCTTGCATCTTTATCATCCGATGAGCCTATGCGCTCAATGGTACCAATGAAAACTGCGTCTGCATTATCAAAAAGTTTGCACGATGGAACGCCATAGTCGATGCAAGTGCATGCATATCCCGCAGAGCCAAGAAGAGAAATGAAAAAGGCAAATAGGATGCGCTGTAAGATTCTAATTACCAGAGTGCCTATGTGTTGATGGACGATCATTTCATTATTAGCTTAGCAATTGTCTGTAGCTGCATGTTAGACGTTCCTTCGTAAATCGCGCCGATTTTGCTGTCGCGCCAGAATTTTTCTACCGGGTAATCTTTTACGTAGCCGTAGCCGCCGTAGAGTTCGATGGCTTTTGATGAGACGCGTTCGGCGCAGCGTGATGAGAAGAGCTTGGCGATGGCGGCTTCTTTGAGGAAAGATTTTCCGGCGTCTTTTAGGCGGGCGGCGTTATAAACTAGCAGGCGGGTCGCTTCGATCTCGACGGCCATTTCGGCTAGTTGGAACTGGACTGCCTGAAAGCTGCCGATGGTTTGCCCGAACTGCTCGCGTTCCTGCGTGTAATTGAGCGCGGCTTCATAAGCGCCCTGTGCGATGCCGAGCATCTGTGCGCCGATGCCGATCCGGCCTTCGTTCAATGTTTCGATCGAGACTTTGTAACCTTTGCCGACTTCGCCTAGCACGTTCTCTTTCGGCACTTTGCAGTTATCGAGAATCAGTTCCGTCGTCGAAGAGGCGCGGATGCCGAGCTTGTCCTCTTTTTTGCCAACCGAAAATCCTTCAAAACCTTTTTCGACAATGAACGCCGTGATGCCCTTGTAACCGGCCTCGGGATCGATGGTTGCGAACAGCACGAATATCTCTGCCTCGTTGCCGTTTGTTATCCAAAGTTTCTGTCCGGTCAGTTCATAGTGATCGCCTTTATCGACCGCTCGCGTAGCCAACGCAAATGCGTCCGAACCGGAGCCGGCCTCGCTCAATGCATAAGCACCAACTCGCGATTCGGCCAACTGCGTCAAATATTTTTTCTTCTGCTCGTCGTTCGCCCAACGCATAAACGCATTTGTGACCAATGTGTTATGCACATCGACAAAAACCGAAATGCTGGCATCGACGCGGGCAAGTTCCTCGATGGCGATGATCGCGTTAAAGATCGTCGAGCCGGCGCCGCCGTATTCCTCGGGCGATTCGATAGCCATCAACCCAAGTTCGAAGCATTGCTTTATCAAATCGGGATCGAGTTTCGATGCGTGTTCCATCGCCTCGACGCGAGGGTGAACTTCGCCCTCGGCAAACTCGCGCACCGACGCGCGAAATAATTCTTCCTCTTCCGATAATGTGGTCAATCCTGCTCCTGACATTGCTGTTCCTGCTGCTGTGCTCATATTAATTCACCTGCGAAATTACATTTTAACCGCCGAAAACAGTTACGGCAAAAGGGGCCAAAAAATCGGAACAAGCACCATCGAGACTATGAATACAAGAATCGTCAAGATGGTCCCGATCTTTACAAAATCCATAAACCGGTATCGACCGGGCGTGTAAACAAGCACACAGGCCGGTTCAAGCGGCGTGATGAAAGAGAATGACGCCGCAAATGTTACGGCAACGATAAATGTGCGCGGATTCAGCCCCAAAGCGACTGCAGTTTTAATCGCAACCGGCAGCACAACGAGTGCAGCGGCTTGGTTCGACATCGGCTGTGTGAGAAGCACTGTTAGAAGAAAAAATCCCGCAAGAACCCAAGTGCTGCCATAGGCGCCCAAGTATTGCTCTATGTAGCCGGCAAGAAAAATATCCGTGCCTGTTTTTTCCATCGCCACGCCGAAACTCATCATGCACGCGATAAGGACGAGTAGCCGAAAATCGATCAGCGAATACATTTCTGCGTAGCGAACCGTCTTGGTCGCAAGCAGAAGCATTACGCCGGCGAGCACGCATATCGCCAGAGGGATTTCGACGCCGATGGTCAACTTCGAGATAGAAAGTGTAAGAAAAAGCAGAAATGCGGCGATCGCCCATTTACGTTTTTCGATACGCAGCGAGCTTTTCGAAACATCCTCGAGCAGCAATAATTCACCCTCGCCGACAAGCGGGTCGATATCGGCTCGTTCGCCCTGGACGAGAAGCACATCGCCGAATTTCAGCATCACGTTGCTTAATTTCTTGATGAATGTTTCGCCGTGGCGATTGATCGCCAGCACGGTCAGATCGTATTGCTGCCGAAAACTCAGCGATTTTAGCGTGTGGCCTACGAATCGCGAATCGCGCATCACAAGCACTTCGTAAAGTTGGATATTTCCGCTTTCGAGCAAGCCGTCGTTCAATTCGAATTCGGGTTTGATCTCAAGCCCGGCCTGTTCTTTGACGCGAAGGATATCGGGTATAGTCCCTTCGACTATCAAAAGGTCGCGCCGCTGTATCCGTTCCAAGGAGCTCGGCGAAATACGTTTTTCATCCCCGCGTATAATGCCCAGAACGTTGAGTTCAAGTTCGGAACTGAGATTGGCATCGCCAAGTGTTTTGCCGACAAGCGGCGAATCAGGAAGCACAACGAGTTCGGAAATATATTCGCGAATGCTGTATTCATCCGTTAACGAATCGCCGCCTCCGCGTCGTGGCAGCAGCTTGCGGCCGAATACCAGCATATAAAACATACCGACCGCGACCACCAGAATGCCGACCGGCGTCAATTCGAACATTGAAAGCGCCGGATATCCGTAACGTTGGATCGTGCCGCTGACGGCGAGGTTTGTCGAGGTGCCGATCAAGGTGCAGCTTCCGCCGAGGATCGCTCCGAAGGCGAGCGGCATCAGCAGCTTCGACGGCGGTATCTTTGCCTTTGCAGCAAGCCCGATAACGACCGGCAGAAACATCGCGGTCGTGGTCGTGTTCTTTAAAACGGACGCTGAGAGCGCGGCTGTCGCCATTATAAGCGCTGTTAAAACAAATTCACTGTCGCCCGCTATTCGATGGAGCCGCCGCCCGATAAGATCGACAATCCCGGTTTTGATCAATCCGCCGACCAGAATAAAAAGTCCCGCAATGGTAATGATAATGTCGTTGCCAAAACCGGCAACCGCCTCGGTCATTGTCAGCACGCGAGTCAGCACAAGAGCGATGACGAGAATAATGCCGACGACGTCAACCGGCAGTTTCTCGGTCGCGAACAAAACGATCGCGAGAACCAGGAGAAGAAGAGTAATTGCCATCGGTGACATGTGCGGAAAAGAATAGCCGAAATTTGCGAGATTTGAAAGAGAAAGTTGATCGAAAACGCAGCGAATAAGTTCCGCATTCGCGGACTGGAGCGGCCGCTCGTCCTGTTGGCCCTGAGCACGAAGTGCGAAGAATGCCGACGATATGCGAAATGCGTGGGTGAACGAGACGTTGACCGCTCCAGTCCGTGTTAGAGGAAAAATCTTTGCAGCATCGCATTCCACTTTTCACCGACATTCTATGTACAATAACGGCGAATGTCAGAGTTTCTTAAATTCTTGGGGCAGAATTGGGCGGAATTGTTCGTATTGACGCGCGAGCATATTTTTATTGTTCTGATCTCGACCGGTTTGGCGGTGGCGATCGGGCTGCCGCTGGGGATTTTGCTTACGCGTGTAAGGTCGCTTCAAACGCCGGTTTTGGGATTTGCAAATATAATGCAAACCGTCCCAAGCCTTGCGCTTTTCGGCCTGCTCATCCCGATCCCGTTTATCGGCGGCATCGGCGCACGGACGGCGATAATCGCTCTTGCGCTTTACGCATTGCTTCCGGTTATTCGCAATACGGTAACAGGAATTCTCGGCATCGATCCAAAAATTCGTGAAGCGGCGATGGCGATGGGAATGACCGACGGACAAGTTTTGAAACAAGTCGAGCTGCCATTGGCCGCCCCTGTAATTCTTACAGGCATTCGCATTGCGGTCGTTATCTCGGTCGGTGTTGCGACGGTTGCGGCGGCCGTCGGTGCCGGCGGGCTTGGGACATATATCTTTCGCGGGCTTCGACAGAATGATAACAACCTGCTCATCGCCGGTGCGTTGGCTTCGGCCTTGCTTGCATTGCTTTGCGATTTTGCTCTCGGGCAGATTGAAAAATCTTTTAAGATCGGCGAACGTTCAACCGGCCGAAGGCGTTCTGCGGTCATCGGAGCGGTCGCTGTATTTGCTGCGATTATCGGGTTGAGTTACTTGCCAAATGATTCCTCTGATACGTCGGCTTCGAGCGACATGCTTTCAGGTAAAAAGATAGTTGTCGGGTCAAAAGATTTTACAGAATCCGTCATTCTCGCCGAGATACTTTCGCAGATGCTCGAAAAACAGGGCGTTGAGGTCGAGCGGCAATTCGAGCTCGGCGGAAATCTGGCACATGACGGGTTGTTGTCAAAGCAAATCGACGTTTATCCCGAATACACCGGCACGGCATATACCGCGATCCTCAAACATCCGCCGGTCACCGATCCGCAGGAGGTTTATGACAAAACTAAAGCCGAATACGCTTCGAAATTCGATCTTACTTTGAGCCCGCCTCTCGGCTTTGCAAACGACTTTGCGATCCTCGTTCGAGGCGATGTAGCCCGTAAAAATAATTTGAAAACGATCTCAGATGCAGTAACTATATCAAGAAATTGGCAAGCCGGTTTCGGCCAGGATTTTATGTCGCGTGCCGACGGCTATCCCGGCTTTTCAAAGGCCTACGGTTTCAACTTTGCCAAACAACCGCGCGAAATGGATCTTGCACTAACATATCGAGCACTGAAATCAGGCGAACTAGACATCATCGCCGGTAACTCCACCGACGGTCTGATCGCCGCTCTCGACCTGTTTCAACTGGCCGACGATAAACGCTACTTCCCGCCGTATCAGGCAGTTTTCATAGCCCGAAGCGATGTTGCCAACATTCTTCGCGACTCATTCGCAAAACTCGAGAACGCGATCTCGACCGACGAAATGCGGAAGATGAACTATGAAGTTGACGGCAATAAACAGACGCCGAGAGAGGTGGCGGATGATTGGTTAAGACGCACGACAAAATAAATGAATCTGTTCCGAAGAGAATTTACCGATCCCGAAAAAGTGCTTAAACACGCGGCTGGACCCGCACCGTGGTATATCAGAGCATTTCCGCCAAGACTCAACGGTGTGATTTGGAAGGATTCTGCCGAAATATACCCAGACACTGGTGCAACCCTTTTAACTAAGCAAAACGGCGACGTGGTCGCAATAGTTGGTATGTACTGTTACGTTCTGGCAATCAATGAAAATCGTTTAGTGGTTTGGTATCAAAGGTATGACACCGTGTCCATACGGCATGTTAAAACGATTAACTTCTGCTTTCTCGATGTTGCCGATCTGAAGCCGATAAGGAATGTACAAAAGATACTTGAAAAGCTCCCAAACAAACCCAACGATCTTGAGGTCCATTATGAGAGCGAAAACAGGTTTGAGGTGCCAACCGATCTTGAGCCCGGTACACATTCCGTTGTTTATCCAGAAGAATTCAGTTTCACTGATGAACTGTTGATTTGGGGATATAATACTTCAGAATTGTTTCGACCGAGTTTTGGCAAGAATAATGATCTCTGTTTGTTTATTCTTCGACCTTTATCTGGCACTGTCGAAATCATTCCACAGGATTGGTTCAACAATAGTGAAGATCTGGACTTTGGCTATCAATGGGTAACACGGGTCGCAAGAGATGTGACAACCGGCAGGATATTTGGGGACGGGATTCGGATTTCTCAGTTCGCATTGGACAAGAGCTTGAGGAATGTCGAAAAATGGTTTAATGACGAACCGTACTTTAAAACAAGTGGGTAAGTAATTTACCTTGCAACTTGCCGTAAATTATTGTAGTCTCATAGTTTGATAATTCCATCACTCTTTTGACGACGGTAATTTTGCTCCTCGTTGTGAGGCAGCGATTCTAATTCGAGAGATGGTTCCTTATACCTGTCAGAAGCGGCTCATAGCTGGTCTTTGAGCCTTCTCGCGTTGGTCCTTCGCTGCTTACCGTTACACCGAAAGTTACAACCCACCGTAAGATAACTTCTTAATATAACTGAAGAACTGTATGGAGTTCCGCATTTAGGCGGCAATTTCGCAGAATATTTATGTGTATTTAAGTTGCACATATCGCCCTTGCTAATGCGCGGGCTTCTGCAAAAGATCGGCCCGCTAAAGCGGGAACTCCAAACTTCTTCGGTCAAGAGAATAGATAAATACAAATGAATTTTAGAGATTTAGGCTTGCACGGCCAATTGGCAGATAGGTGCGAGCAGATGGGTTTTGATGAGCCTACACCCATTCAAAAACAGGCTATACCGGTCATTTTAGACGGCGGCGACATTATTGGAACCGCTGAGACCGGAACGGGCAAGACGGCCGCATTTTTGCTGCCGATATTGCAGAAACTTAAAGAAAACAAACGTCGCGGGACGTCGGTGCTCGTATTAGCTCCAACACGCGAGCTTGCAAATCAGATCGACGCCGAATGCCGAAAATTTGCGCCGAAAGGCATTACCTGTGCGGCGGTAATCGGCGGTGCTGGCTATGCGAAACAGATACAGTCGCTTCGCAGCGGCGTCAATATTTTGATCGCCACGCCCGGTCGCCTGATCGATTTTATGGAGCAGGGAATGGTCAACTTCAATAATCTGACCACGCTCGTGCTTGATGAAGCCGACCGGATGCTCGATATGGGCTTTTTGCCGGCGATCAAACGCATAGTAAAAGCAGTTCCAAAGGAACGTCAGACGTTGTTCTTTTCGGCGACGATGGCTTCGGATATTGAACGAATTGCAATGTCGATCGTCAAAAACCCGACGTTTATCGAGATATCGAAACGCGGCAAGGCGGCGGTTACGATCGATCAGAAAGCTTATCCGGTAGCGCATCAATTCAAAATGCCGCTGCTTCTAGATCTGCTTGAAAAAGAGAATTTCGAGCGCGTTCTGGTATTTACGCGTACAAAACGCGGTGCCGATCGCCTCGCGCACGTGCTCGAAAAACGCGAGCATAAATCGAACCGCATCCACGGCGACCGCTCGCAATCGCAGCGTGAAGCCGCTTTGCGGGCATTCAAATCCGGCAAGACGCGCGTCCTGGTGGCGACCGACGTTGCGGCACGCGGCATCGATATCGAATCGGTCTCGCATGTGATAAACTATGATATACCGGAGCAGCCGGAGGATTACGTCCATCGAATCGGGCGAACCGGGCGCGCGGGAAACAAAGGCCGTGCGATAACGCTGTTTACGCTATCGGAAGAACATTCGATGCGGGCGATAGAAAAGCTGACAGGCCAACAGGTTGAACGGGTTTTATTGCCTGATTTTGGCTATGCGGCTGTTGCGGCGGCCTTGCCGGTAAAGAACGCCAAATCGGCGCCTAGAACTTTTCGGTCTTACGGCGGCAGGCGGCGAAGATAATAGAAGGACAAATTACATTTTATGAAAGCAGTGAAATATGAAGCCGGGCAAAAGGTTCCGATGATGTGCTCGGGGTGCGACGTCGATATGCCGCACACTATCGAAACGGTTACCAAATTAGGAAAGATATCAAAGGCGAAATGCGACGGCTGCGAAACCGTCAGCACATTTAACCGCGGCGTAAAAACATCCGTTTCGTCCGGGCGGACAAAAGAAGCCTCGCCATACGACCGAACGCGAAAATATCGCAAAGGCCAGGCGATGAACCATTTCAAATTCGGCCACGGCGAAGTACAGGCTGTCCTCGAAACGCAAAAGATCGACGTTCTCTTCGGCGACACCACGCGGCGTTTGATTCACGCACAGGAAACTGTATAGGATCAAATGTTTAAACGAGAAAGGCGGCGCCGAAATGGAGCCGCCTTTTTTTCAAATTGCGGAAGCCCGCACGAAGTAAGGGCGAACCTCAATGAAGAATTTATTTCAAAAACAAAAGAGGCGGCGCCGAAAT
>JBOGOW010000111.1:0-9534 GCA_050748285.1 Pyrinomonadaceae bacterium | reverse complement strand
GTCTTACAACGCTCACGATCATCGCCGATTGCCTTGCTTCGATCAAAATGCGCGAGGGCGTCGAGATCGATTGGAGCTCCGTATCGCTCAACGACGCTGAGACAATGCAACTTTTTTCCGATGGCCGAACTGACGCGATCTTCCAATTCGAATCTTCGGGAATGCAGGAAATATGTCGTCGGCTTAAACCGAAAGAATTAGAAGATCTTTCTGCATTGAACGCGCTTTATCGACCCGGCCCGATCGACGGTGGAATGATCGAAGAATTTATCAAACGTCATCGCGGCGAAAAAGAGATCGAGTATATCGTTCCCGAGATGAAAGATATTCTTGAGAACACTTTCGGCGTTCTCGTTTATCAGGAACAGATAATGCAGCTTGCGCAAAAACTTGCGGGCTACAGTCTCGGCGATGCCGATCTGATGCGACGTGCAATGGGCAAAAAGAAGCCAGAGGAAATGGCGCCGCACGAGAAAAAATTTATCGACGGCGCTGTTGCACGCGGTATCGAAAAGAAAACTGCAAAAGAGATATTCGACCTGATGGCTAAATTCGCAGACTACGGATTTAACCGCAGCCATAGTATCGCGTATGCGTATCTCGCATTCCAGACGGGTTATCTGAAGGCTCATTACCCTGCTCATTTCTACGCTTCTGTTTTGTCGCACGAAGCCGACGACAGCGCAAAAGTTTATAAGTATTCCAGCGAGCTCAAATTGCTCGGGTTAGAGTTGCTTCCGCCCGACGTCAACGAGAGTGATGAAGGGTTTACGCCGACCGGAAATGCCGTTCGTTACGGCCTGAATGCGATCAAGGGAATGGGTTCGACAAGTTCGCACGCGATAATCGAAGCTCGAAAGTCGGGCCGGTTTTCATCGATCTTCGATTTCGCATCGCGGATCGATCAGGGCGCGATAAACCGCCGCGGACTCGAGAGTCTCATCTCGGCCGGCGCGTTCGATTCGATCAATACGAATGGAGCGAGCATTGGGCTTTGGCGTGCCCGATTGTTTGCATCCATCAACGATGCACTGTCGCACGCACAGAATATTTGGAACGACCGCATCAGCGGGCAGACCGGATTATTCGGCGGCGCGGCTAATCAGCAAACCGAATTTGAATTGCCGATTGTCGATGCATGGAGCGAAGCTGAGGTTTCGGCAAAAGAAAAGTCTGCCGTGGGCTTTTATTTGACTTCGCATCCGCTCGACGCTTACGTCGAAACGCTCAAGAGTTTCGGAATTCGCAACTTGGCTGATCGCGGTGAATTTCGTGTCGGGTCAAATATCGTGATCGCCGGGATCATTACAAGCTCGAATGTGGCGTGGAGCAAAAAGGGCGACCGATTCTGCAAGTTTCGACTCGAAGACCGGTCGATGGGCGTCGAATGTCTAGTTTGGTCGGAGGCCTTTAATAAGCATTCCGGAAATATTATCGACGATGCGGCGATCATCGTTGAGGGCAAAGTAAAGGTGGCGGAAGGCTCGGATGTTACGATAGTGGTGAACGAAATTCGCCCGCTAGAAGATCAGATCGCAAAAAGCGCCCGTTCGGTCTCGATCTCGCTTCCGTCTAACGCGGTTGAAGGTCGCTTTTTGGACGACCTGTTTGGTATGCTTTCCGAATCGCCCGGACGAACTGATGTGTTTCTTGAAATGACGGTCGATGGAGTTCGGACAAAATTGCACGCACCGGCACTTTCGGTACAGGGTTCGAGTGTGTTCCGGCGCAATCTTGAAGCGAAAGGCTGTAAAGTAAATTGGTCGCTTCAGTAGAATATAAATGGAAAAAACTGAACTCACAGCATTCGACCGAGTAAAGAATGCGCGTCATCCCGATCGGCCATATACTCTCGATCTGCTCGGAAGTATTTTCGAGGATTTCATCGAAATTCACGGCGACCGCCGCTACGCCGACGATCCGGCAATGGTTTGCGGATTTGCAAAACTTGGCGATACGGACGTTGCCGTTATCGGCCAACAGAAAGGCCGCGATACAAAAGAGCGGCAGCACCGCAATTTTGCGATGCCGAAGCCTGAAGGTTATCGAAAGGCGTTGCGGGTGATGCAGCTTGCTGCAAAATTTTGGCGGCCGATAATTACATTTATCGATACGCCCGGAGCTTATCCCGGCATCGACGCGGAAGAGCGCGGACAAGCCGAAGCAATCGCATTTAATCTACGCGAGATGGCCGGCTTTCGCGTGCCGATAATTTCCGTGATCCTCGGCGAAGGCGGTTCTGGCGGTGCACTTGCGATAGGCATCGCCGATCGAATCTTGATGATGGAGAATTCGGTCTATTCCGTAATTTCGCCTGAAGGCTGTGCGGCGATCCTTTGGAAAGATGCCGGAAAAGCTGACGCGGCGGCCGATGGATTGAAACTCACTGCTCCTAGTTTGAAATCGTTTGGCCTTATCGACGAGATCGTCGCCGAACCCGAATTATGGTCGATCGACACGGAGGAAAATGAATCGCCGAACGATCATTTCGAAAATATTGCCAAAAGGCTGAAAGCCGATCTCGAAAAATCGTTGGCCGTTCTGAAAGCCCAAAGCGGAGACGAAATTGTCCGCAATCGCTTTGCAAAATTCCGGCAAATGGGAGAATGGAGCGAGAAAAGCAAGAACGCAACGGGCGGCTGATCGGCCGCCATTTGCATTTTCGCTATGCCCTAAAACGGAATGTCGTCGTCGGTTGCAGCCGCCGCTCGCGTGATCGGAGGCGAATTTTCTTGCGATGACGCCGGCCCGGCGAATTCCGGTTCGTCTGACTGGTCATTCGAGGACGCCGGCGCGTCGCCGCGTGAACCGATGAAATGCATCTCAGTCCCCTGGACTTCAAGTGTAAACCGATTGTTCCCATCGCGATCGGTCCATTCTTCAACGCCGAGTCGTCCCTCGATGTAAACCTGCCTGCCCTTCGCCAAATACTTTGAAGCATTCTCAGCTTGCTGGCGCCAAAGGGTTACTCGAAACCAATTTGTTACATCCTGATATTCACCGGATTTATCGCGTTTTCGTTCCGTGGTTGCTACCGACAAATTGCAGACGGCAATTCCCTGCGGCGTATAGCGAAGTTCAGGGTCTTTTCCAAGGTTTCCGACAAGAATAATTTTGTTAAATGACATCGTTTCTATCCGTCTCCATTGTAGTTTTTGAAATATTAGCAAACTTTTCGCCGTATTGCATTCATCAATAGTAAACAGTCTCTGGCGGTGTGGTAAACTTTCGGTGTTACGGCCCTCACACTCGCAGTTTTCTTCTTGACTCGATCATGATGAACATCATTCCTTCTCGCGGTTTGTTTTTAATGCTTTCGGCGATCATCTCGATTTACGCGATTGGACAGGCGAAGGATGCAGCGTCAAGCGGGCAAAAAGCCGGTGCCACGACGCCGTACAAGCTATGTTGGGATTATCGATTCGAATCCGCTCCGGTTCGTTCGATAGCTTCTTCCAATGAAGCGATCTTCGTAGCCGAACCAGGCGGACGGATTCGGGCGATCTCGCCGAACTCGAACCAAACATTGTGGGTTACAGAGCTGGGTGGTGATTTAATATCGATCCATTCCGATCCGCGATTTGGGCTTTTTGTGGTTAATGCGACCTCGATGCCCGAAAGCAGATCAAAGTCGCAGCTTCGACGTTTGAACGCGAAATCGGGTCTCGTCGAATTTTCCGTTGATCTCGGTGAAAATCACGGCGATTTTATTGGTGTTTCAGGGAAACGGGTTGTCGTGTCCGATACGAACGGGGCTCTTTTGGGAGTCGATCCAAGTAATGGAAATAGCATTTGGAAATTGGCACTCGGCAGCCGCACGATCTTCGCCCCTGCACTCAATGAATCGACGATAGCAATTGCGACCGCAGAGAAAAAGATCGAGATTATAAATTCCGAAGACGGTAAGCGGCGTTCGTCTATAGAAACAAAACGACAGATCACCTCGCTCGCGATTCGGGAAAACCAGATGCTAATAGCCGGCGACGAACGCGGCAATGTTACAAACTATAGCGATCAGAATGGAAATATTTTTTGGCATTTCAAGAGCGGCGGCAGGATTGGCAGCATCACTGAAACCGACGAAGGTATCCTGGTCGGTTCGTACGACAACTTTCTCTATATGATCTCGAAATATTCGGGCGATGTTAAATGGAAGCGTCGGCTTGATGGCCGAATCGTGCATCTTCCCGCGATCAGCAAATCCGAGATCGCTGCCACCGTTTCCGCCGATAAAGAGTTGGTCATTTTGGATGACGGTAACGGTAAAATTTTAGAACAAGTGCTGCTTGGTGAAAATTCGTTTCCGGTTTCGAATCCAAAGATCATCGTGAATTCTTATTTAGTCGTGCCGGTTTCAACCGGACTTGTTGCATTCTCTCGTTCGGGGTGTCAATAGAAAAGGGCGGCACTTTGGCCGCCCGGAAAATCAACGAATCGAGATCTCTAATGCGAGATTTCGTAATCATGCATGATCGCATAGATCTCATCTTTTACCATCAATTTCTTTTTCTTAAGTGTGGATTCTTCGACCTGTTCGTCGTCGCTTGGGTAGTTAAGGCCTGATAATTGAGTCAATCGTTCTTCGAAATTCTGATGCTGGTGAACCAGGTCGCGGAAGGTCGGATTGGATTTCAGCAATTCGTCCCTCACCGGATCAGAAGTTGACATGTCCATAAAGTTTTTGTCCTCACTTTTCAAAGTTTTACACGCAAAGGCGGCTTGGAAACCGCAAATCAATGTGTGTAACCTGAATGTTACTCCAAATTAGTATGGAATTTCAAGTATTGTGTTTTTAGTTGTCGCCTTTACTGCTAAATTATTGTATTCATTACAATTGCGTCGTCCACAGGATCGCTGTAAAATTCGGGTCGAACCGTAATCTCAGAAAAACCGAGACTCTCGTAAAATTTTTTAGCCGATTTATTTCTTCGACGAAGCTCCAACCAGACGCTCGAAACACCAAGTTGACGACATTCGTTAAAGAAGCCTTGCATCAGTTTCGTCCCGATTCCCTTTTGTCGAAAATCCTTCTCTACGGCGACATTGTATATCTCTACCTCAAAGTCGTGATGGTCGGTCGATCCGGTTACAATTCTGCCAACGATAAATCCGAATATCTTTCCGATCGGATCATAACATCTCAAAAAGATCGAATCGGTTCTATCGAGTTCGGCTCGATAATCATCCTCCGACCAATGTGCCAAGTCAGACCTTTTCGCGATCTGCCCGATCTGTTCGATACTTTCATGATCGACGGCTCCGATCGTGAAATCGTCTTCCAATGTATTCTCATCGCTGTACATATATCGGCGTCAAATCATGCGATGCTCGGCCGCATATCGCCGTTCGGCAAATTAATTCGGCGGGCGTCGATTCACAAAATTCGACATTCGGAATATTTACAAAAGGTTGGAAAAATTCCTTATTGTGTTCGGCTTTCGGAAATAGATATTGCGTATCTTTTGTTCTTTCAATCCGAGCAATCAATTCCGATTCGTCAACGATCTTTGTCGAACCAACAAAATCGACTGAATGCGCTTGATCGCAATTATCTTCGATCAAATATTGCCGGCGCCCGACAGGAAGCACGATTATCCGATCAGCACTTTTGCCGTCCATTTTCATCGCCTCGATAAGCGAAATGCCGAGACACTCTATTGATCGTGAACGTTTTAGGCCAAGAGCAGTAGCTATCCCGATCCTGATCCCCGTAAAGCTGCCCGGACCGACGGACACCGCGATCATATCGAGATCGGACACTGCGAGCGAACATTTTTCCAATCCCAATTCGATCTGATTCAGAAGCGTTTCGGATCGAGAAACGTCGGAGCCTTTAGAGTATAAAGTTTTCGCTCCTGCACATATTGCGAGACTTCCGGACAAGATGGCAGTATCGAAACCTAATATAGTTGGAATTTCCGAGGATGCCGATCTCATGACTTTCGCCTTTTTTTATGTCGATTCAAAACTCTTTGTGCGAACGATTTGGAACGGATCCAAATATTTTTTAACTGGATCGGAATTCGCGATTTCGCATCAAGCTCGCTGTTCGTTTCTATCGTCGCCTGTATTGGATTTGGCGGAAACCGCTTTCTCAATTGCTGCAGAAATACTTTCGGCTCGCGATAGCAGGTATCAAGCTGTCTAAGCCGAACATCGGATGCCCATTCCTTTTCGATCGTTTTTTTGAGCCAATTGGGGATCGTTTTTTCATCCCTAGTCAATGGCACATCTGAAATATCAAGGCCAAGATAAATATGTGCAAGCATTATCGTGGTTGTAACCCATCTCCGGCGAAATGGTTCTACACTATCCAGACACAGTTTCCAATTAAAATCTTTCGGGCGATTATTAACGGCAAAATAAATGTCCCAAAGACGATCTTTGTGTTCACCGCCGTCGTTTAGCCAATGCACCGCAAGTATTCGCAGATGATCTTCGGGTCGAAGAACCCGAATTTTCGTGTTGTCGATTTGGACGATCTCGCTGCGGGAAAAAAGCAAATCCCACGCGACCGTGTCCAAATGTCTGAATTCGCGGTGTATGTCGATCAACGCAAGAAAGTCGATGCTTTCGGCCAATAGTGTTTTGGCCTTGTTAAAATCCTGGCCGCTGACCGCAATATCAATATCACCAAAGAAACGCGGACGATCATTGGGGTAATTTTGAGCCGCGACCCAACCCTTGAACAAAATCGTATCGATTCCGGCCTTATCAAAGACTTCGACCGTTTTTACAATATTGATCTCATGGCGTCGGATCGAAAGACGATGCCATCTAAGATCGTCGTTTGACACAACATTCATTTGAGCGAAGCTATTGGACACGAGAAAAGGGTAGCAAAGTCCCAAAAACTTCACTACCCAAAAACCTGGATCTGATATCCTTACAGTGCCTACGGAGGACAAACGCCCGTCGTCGTATTCGGTGCACATGTTGACGCGGCGTTGCACAACGTCTCGCAAGGGCACCCCGTATTAGTGCAGCTGCCAGGAGCAACGCAAGCGCAAGAGTTTACCGCCAACGCATTTTGAGGAGCAATCAGAGAAGCCACAACCGGTATCGCGATCATCGAAGCTAACCCGATCTTCTTTATTACCTCACGCCGGGATTGCCCGCCAAAATTGCTGACAGTCGCCGCTTCCAATAAGCTGTTTTCGCTCAATTGATCGATCGCCAGCCAGATAAGGTCGTCTGAAACGCCTTTTCCGGTTTGATCTGCGACGATCTTTGCAATTTCTGGAATCGATGTTTTTCCATCGCAGGATTTCCACACCATTGCAGCCGTTTCATTCAAACAGTGAGCCTTATTTGTATCAAGGTCAAAAACCAGCACCTCGTCCGGTACCTCTTGAACGACGAGGCCCGTTTTACGAGCGCTTGGAAAGTTCGAGTTAATCATTTTCTCCTCCAATGTAAAATCCTACCATCGCACATGGTAGTAATAGTGCAAAAACAGTTCTAATTCAAATGGCCATCCAAAAAATCTGCCATTATACGTGCAGCCGCTGCTGCATCGCCGCGCGGACTTTTAACTATAATAGCTCGTTCGTACGCCTTGCTTAAAACCCGCATCGCGAGTTTCGCATCTGAACTAATCGGTATCGCATGAGGGATCGTCTCAAGAATCCCACCACCAATACTCAACGCTTCCGGTTTCCATTCTGCCTCAGACTGGAATTCAGTTATCAAAACCGCTCCAATTTCCCAAGGCTCGACAGCAATCTTATCACTGATCGTCTCGACAGCAACAATATTTTCAGAATAAACGCCATTTTGGCCGCGCATCAATAATGGCCTTGCAAAGGGATGCACCTTGCCATCCAGATCGAGAATAGCATATTCGTCTGAAAAATAAACGGCACCTAACTTTAAAAACTCGGCAACCAGCGTCGTTTTACCCGAATGACTGGTTCCCGGTATTACGACCGCACGGCCTTTCCAACCTATTACGCCGGCGTGCACGAACACCCGATCAACCGAATTTCCGGCAACAGCAAGCCGAACGACACCGTTAAAAAACTTAAAAAATCGGGTCTCGGATTCGGTTCGGGCAAGCTCTACGCCGTCCTGGAACAAATAGAGCGTTCCAATACTGTCAACTCCAACCCCCAACCTTGGGCCATTTTTAGGAGCATTTTCAATGAACTCAAGCTGGCCTAGCAACGCCGTGTTGGCAATTTCCGTCGCTTTTGCCAAAACATCTGCGTCATTGCCCTCAATCGTGACCGTAACGCCATAAGATTCAAATATTATCTTCCGATCAAGATTTTTCAATAGCACTAAAATATTGCCTTGACTTTGGGGACGGAAATCAACGGAAATTGAATCCTTTACTCTGCAAAGCTAACATTTTTCAGAAGTTAGGTCAATTTTTTTTCGTAGGTATATTGAGTTTTGCTGAAATATCAAAAAGTCTGGATTCTCAATCGAAATTGGTTAATTGGAAGATTTTTAGTTTGTAGTAATTGAGTTAGAAAGCATTTACTTTCGACCGGAATTCAGTGAATTCGAACTAACCAATACTAGCTGACTTCCGCCGCATATCTGTCGATCGCGGAAGCAAGCGAATACTTGGTTATGGCGGCGTCGCGGGCCCTTTCGCCCAATTCATTCAAATTCGCGCGATGTTCGAAAATTTCGAGCATTTTTGCCTGCAGACCATCTACATTTCCGGGTTCCGTGTACCAACCCACGTTTTCTTCATCTATTACGCGTGCAAGTTCGGACCCATCGTCTGTGATCGCAAGAATCGGTTTGCCGGCTGCCAAAATATTGTATGTTCGGCTTGGCATGGCGGTGCCCCACATATTTTTTACAAGTGAAATGAGACCAACATCGCAGGCATTCAGAAAAACGATCTGTTCATCGCGCGGACGCTGCCCAAGGATGCTGATGTTTGTGAGCCGCCGCCTTTCAACCTCGCCTCTAAGAAACTTAGCCTTCGCTCCGGTACCTATGAATACAAAGTGAAAATCCGGTTTTGAGCGCAGGCGGTCGGCGCATTCAATTATGCTCTCAATGTCCGTCGGATACCCGATATTTCCGGCATACATAAAAACGAATTTGTCCTCGATGCCGAGATCGAAAAGAAGTGAATTCTCATTTCGCGGAGTCGGATAGATAGATTCGAGGTCGGCCCAATTCGGAATGAATACGATCGGAACATCCAAACCGCTGGTCTTGCTTTGCATCATCTCATCCATATCGCGGCCCACAACGATCATTTTTGACGAATGCTTATAAAGCCAGCTGTTCAAAAAATTCACTAACTTTGATGCGATCGAATCGGGCCGCATTTTGCCAACGGCGATCAATACTTCCGGGTAGCAATCATGAAGCAGAAGCGTGTAACTTGCGCCCTTGACCAGTGCAGCGATCGCGGAAACGAAAGGAAGACTTGGCGGTGCAGTAACGACAAGAACCTTATCACCGCGTTTGAACCTCCGAAAGGCGAGGAAGAGCATCGCGGTGCTCAGCGTAAGCATATTGATGAGCCAAAACGGAATTACATTTTTATCAAATGTGGTGCCC
>JBOGOW010000110.1:0-9578 GCA_050748285.1 Pyrinomonadaceae bacterium | reverse complement strand
GTTGAGAATAGGGCAATCGTATCAGTTCAAGATCCAATCGAGATCGACGATTTCAACGAACCCGAGCCTGATATTGCTCTCTTGAAACCGAGGGGCGATTTTTATTCGATGAATCACCCGACTGTGAAGGACATATTACTGCTCGTCGAGGTCTCGGATTCGCCCATCGAATATGACAGAGATATCAAGATCGGTATCTACGCCGAAGCCGGCATTGCCGAAATTTGGCTTGTAGATCTGAACGAAGAAACGATTGAGCAATACCTATTCCCCGAAAACGGGCGTTACGGATCGATAGAAACATTTCGGCGCGGTGATTCGATCCAGTCGGATTCGCTAGCTGAACTTTCTCTCGAAGTAAGTGCGGTTTTGGGTCTAATCAAAAATGGATGAGATTGGAAAAATAACGAAAGGCACATCGCTTTGGGCGGATGCATGGAAGCGCCTGCTCAAGAATAAGCTAGCCGTGCTTGGCTTGATCGTGCTTGGCGCGATGATATTGCTTGTTTTATTCGGGCCGCCGATCCTTTATTCGCTTACGGGAATTACGGCTGACGCGCAGCCGCAGGACAGCGATCTGATAAAGTCGTTCGCACCATCGTGGACGCATCTGATGGGAACCGACGAGCTTGGACGCGATATTTTTGCACGAGTTCTTCAGGGCGGGCGCATATCTTTGGCGGTCGGTTTGATCTCGACCGTCGTATCGCTGCTGGTCGGCGTTTCCTACGGCGCTGTCGCCGGTTATCTCGGCGGACGCATCGATAATGCGATGATGCGGTTCGTCGATATTCTTTACGCCATTCCGTATATCTTGATCGTGATCGTTTTACTTTCGGTATTCGGCGGGCCGAATACACAGGTGTTGATCGCCGGTCTGCCGGCAATACTTGCAGCACTTATCGTAGGCGTTCTTGGCGTATTGATCGCGGTAAATCTCTATCGGCGCATTTTTGGCGAAGGCGCGGCGATCGATCTCGCCGATGGCGTGAAGCGATTTGCGGTCGGCATTATTTTTGTTGTGCTGCTCGTCGCATTGATCGGAGTTGCGGCATACGGCGTTGTTCAAACGGGTGTCGGAACGTCGATAGCGACCCGATATGGCGACTCGGTCAGCCTCGGGATGAGCCAGATATTCTTGCTGTTTTTTGCACTTGGATTGGTGTCGTGGCTGACGATGGCGCGTGTCGTGCGCGGGCAAATATTGAGCCTGCGAAATGAAGAATTCGTTATGGCCGCGCGTGCATCCGGCGTTTCAAATTTCGGGATAATCTTTCGTCACCTTGTGCCGAATGCGCTCGGGCCTGTGATAGTTTATGCAACTTTGACGGTACCCGGCGTGATGCTTACCGAAGCCTTTCTTTCCTATCTCGGCTTGGGTGTGCAGGCGCCTTATGCATCGTGGGGAAGTCTCGCCGCGGACGGCATCAAGAACATCGCGATATTCCCGTGGCAGCTTATTTTCCCCGGCGTAACGATGGCATTAACGCTGTTTTCACTTAATTTTGTAGGCGACGGCCTACGCGATGCACTCGACCCGCAAACGCGCAAGTTTTAGGATGTATTTATGGTAACCGCAGAGATCACGATCACGAGAGAACAGTTGGTCAGCATTTCTCAGCCGATGCAATATGTCGGTCTTAACTGGGATGCGTATAAGGCGATCTCCGAAGAATTAGGGGAATCGAGGACTGTTCATCTTACCTACGAGAAAGGAATTCTTACCGTTATGCCGATTTCAGTAATGCACGAACTGATGATTAGGTTCTTTGAGCAATTTATGGCAGTGGTTGGCCTTACGCAAAGGATCAATATCACGCCAACCGGCAGTGCAACAATGCGTTCGAAAATGAAACAGATCGGCGTCGAACCCGATCTCTCATATTTTATCGGCAGATCGGTTGAGCATCCTATAAAGAATTACGTGCCCGACGAGATGGATTTACCGCCCGACATTGTCGTCGAGATCGATATTAAGCACAGTTCCGATGACAAGTTTTCTATTTATGCCGCTCTCGGCATTTCGGAGTTTTGGCGTTATGACGGCGAGACAATGAAGATGTATCTCCTCGCCGAAGACGGGCGATACGAACCGATAGAACAAAGCAGGCAATTGGAGATATTGACGCCGGAGATACTAACAGAGTTTCTCGGCCGCGGGCAGAAAGAAGGCGTTGAGCAATTCGAATTGCTATCGGATTTTCAAGAACGCCTGCAAGCTAATAAGTGAGTAATAACGGCACAATACTTTCGGTAAGCGGTCTGAAGACTTATTTTCAGACCGAGGACGGCATCGTGAAGGCGGTGGACGGGATTTCGTTTACGCTTGAAAAGGGCGAGACGCTTGGGATCGTTGGCGAATCGGGTTCGGGCAAATCGGTGACCAATCTTTCGGTGATGCGGCTGATACCCGAACCGCCGGGAAAGATAGTCGGCGGCGAGATAAATTTCAGCGGCATTGACGTTCGCGCGCTCTCGATTGACGAGGTTCGCAAGATACGCGGTCGCCGGATCGCGATGATCTTTCAGGACCCGATGACCTCGCTAAATCCGTTTCTGAAAATCTCGACGCAGCTGATGGAAGTTACGCAGCTTCACCTCGGCCACACGAAAGAGCAGGCTTACGAACACGCGGTTAAAATGCTTGAGATGGTCGGGCTTCCCGATGCAAGGGCGCGGCTTGACGGCTATCCGCACGAGCTTTCGGGCGGAATGCGGCAGCGTGTGATGATCGCGATGGCATTGTCGTGCGACCCAGAATTGCTTATCGCCGACGAACCAACGACGGCGCTCGATGTAACTATTCAGGCGCAGATTCTCGAGCTTATTAAAGACCTGAAAGCACGAATGGGAACGAGCGTAATTCTTATCACGCACGACCTCGGCGTAGTCGCCGGAATGACCGACAAGATCATCGTGATGTATGCCGGAAAGGTTTTCGAACAGGCGCCGACACGCGAATTATTCGCAACGCCGGCAAATCCTTATACAAAAGGATTATTGAAAAGCGTTCCCGACCCGGCACACGAACAGGGAAAGGAGCTATATCAAATTCCGGGCTTGCCGCCCGACGTCGCGCGGCTTCCGCCCGGCTGTCCGTTTGCGGAACGCTGCGAACGCGCGAAAGATATTTGCCGCACCGACTTTCCGCCGTTCGTCCAGATAAACGAAGATCATCATTCGCTCTGTCACTTTGCAAATGAGGTTTACGCGGAGTCGATTGCGGAAAATCATTGATCGCTCCATTACAGAAATTATGAAAAATAATATCGCATTGCCGCTTATCGTGCTTTTGCTTTTCGCATTCGGCTGCTCGCAGATTCGCGAGATGGCGAATACATCGTCAAACAGCGAAACTATTTCGAACTCAACTTCGAATTCGGAATCGACAACGACGGCGGATTCGCAGCCTTCATCAGGCGAGTTCACGCCGACCAGCGATGCGAAAGCCGATATTGAAAAAATGGCTGACCGGTTCCTGGCGCTCAAATCGTTTTCTGCAAAAATGGAGGGCGAAGGCAAGACGCCGATGAAAACCGATCTCGAATTCGTCTCGCCGGACCGTTACAGATTAAAGATGGTGAACGGGATGGAAATGATCGTGATCGGAAATACATCCTATATGAACATCGGCGGCAGTTGGCGAAAGATGACCCTGCCGCTCGATTCGACCATCACCGATATGCGAAAGGCGTTCGATAAAGACGGACGAAAATGGTTCAGCGACGTGAAGTATGAAGGCGAGGAAACGGTGGACGGAAAACCGGCCTACGTTTACGCATATCACAATAAAGGCCCCGGTGCAGGCGTCGGCGAGAACGATTCGAAATTATGGATCGGGAAAAATGACGGCATGCCGATCAAGATCGAGGCGCAGTATAAATCGGGGAATTTGCGGACGATGAAGATCGTTTATGATCTCGAAACACCGGTAACTATCGAACCGCCGATAAAGTAGATGCAAAAGCCCGCGCGTAAGCAAGGGCGATATCGAGTCGAAACAAAGTGGAAACTAGCCACAGATAGACCCAGACTTTTTTGCTTCTTAAGGACTTTGCGACTTTGTGTTAAAAGCTATGGATGTAACTGAAAACAACTTGATCTCGCTTGAAGACCTGCAGGTGCATTATCGCATCGGCGGAGGGATTTTTAGCGAGGCGAAGGTCGTAAAGGCGGTGGACGGCGTTTCGCTCGATATTCAGAAAGGCGAAACGCTCGGCCTTGTCGGTGAATCGGGCTGCGGCAAATCATCGCTCGGCAAGGCGATATTGCGGCTGACAGAGCCGACGGGCGGGAAGGTTTTTTACAAGGGAAAAGACTTGGCGCATCTTCCGAAATCCGCAATGCGCGAACAGCGAAAGCATTTGCAGATGATCTTTCAAGATCCGTATGCATCGCTCAATCCGCGAATGAATGTCGGTCAGATCGTCGGCGAACCGATCCGTACGTTCGGACTTGCAAACGGAAATTCGGTTGAGCAAATGGTCGGCGACCTGATGGAAACCGTCGGTTTGAGCCGCCGTTTTATTAAACGATACCCGCATGAATTTTCCGGCGGTCAACGGCAGCGCATCGGCATCGCACGCGCTCTTGCGGTCGATCCGGAATTCATCGTCGCCGACGAGCCGATCTCGGCGCTCGACGTTTCGATACAGGCTCAGATAATGAATCTGATGGAAAGCCTTCAGGCCGAAAAAAATCTGACCTATCTTTTTATTTCGCACGATCTTCGCGCCGTTCGCCACCTTTCCGACCGTGTTGCAGTGATGTATCTGGGCAAGATCGTCGAACTCGCGCCCGGCAAAGATGTTTACGCCGAACCGCTTATGCCTTATACAAAGGCGTTGATCTCGGCTGTTCCGGTTCCCGATCCCGAAATCGAGGCGAAACGCGAGCGCATTATCCTAAAAGGCGATGTCCCTTCGCCGATCAATCCACCAAAAGGCTGTCATTTTCATACACGCTGCGCTTATGCTATCGACGAATGCCGTTCCGTAGAGCCGCAGCTAGTTGAAATCAAACCCAAGCATTTCGCCGCCTGCATCCGCATCTGCGCCGAAAATCCCGACATAGATGCAAACGCCGCTGTGGGACTCGGTGCGATTGGAAAATAAAAAAGGCCCGCGATCTGCGAGCCTTTTTTTCGGAAATGAAAATAGTCGGAAGTTGCTATTTCCCTGATTTTGCCGAGGTTGATTTCGCAACATCGCGAATTGCTTTCACGCGGTCGTGAGCCACGAGCACCGAATCGTACTGCTTCTGCACGGTTTCGCGGACAAAATCGGGGAGTTCGGTTGCGAGGGCTTCCTTGTATGCCTTTTTGGCGCTGTCTTCGCCGCGTTCGCATTCTGAGAGAGCGGCCGCGTCGTCCTTGCCTGTGAACGCGCCTTTTACATCGATCCATGCTCGATGGAGCGAAGCCGAAAGATTCCCGCTTTCTTCTGGATCGCCATCGAGGCTTTTGACAAGTGCCTGCAGACCGCCGGCAAACTGTGAGCGCTGTCCGGAAAATTCCGCAAATAATTGCTTGAGGTCGGTGCGTTCGACATTCTCAGCGGCCTCCCTAAACCCCGCCTCGCCGTGCTTACATATTGCGATTAAGCCGTTTAGCGTCGATATAGTTTTCTCGCGCATATCTTCGCCGGGGATAAATGCGTCCGTGGTGATCGGTTTTGTTGCTTCGTAATCGTGAATCATAATAGTTACCTCCTTGAAATTAAAACGAACATCCGTATAAAGATCTTCGTCCCAATATCTAACTAACAATACGTGTGCCACAGAGTAAAACTCTGTAAAAACGGGCATTCTGTATGGCTCGACCGAGAGCCAAGCGCAACCGTATCGGACACTTTTGCATCAAATCCCAACACTTTTTTACGTCAATTTCTCACATAATCACTATTTGCGCGATAATTGCATATGAACCGAATTAGGCTGACACCGGCACGTTTTTTGAAACATTTGGCCGATTGGCAATATTTAGCAACCACAAGTTACCGTTGCAGCTTTAGGCTGTTGAGTTTCGGGGATTTCCCCCTGGTGACCGTGCTCTCGAAACCATGACGGCGGAGAAGACGAAAAAAGGCAAATTTCTGAATGACGTTGCCAACGCCAATGGTGTGGCGGTCGTCGTTTTGGACGCGCGCTCGAATGAAATTGCGGCCGTGAACAATAATTCCATCTGTCGCGCGCTTTGGAATTCCGAGAAGTTTTCGCCCGCTTGTGCCCGAGACTGCGGTGCGGTGTTTGCAAAGACTTCAAACGGTAAGCCGTTCGATTACGAATGCCATGCCGGATTGCAATGCAGGGCTCTGCCTGTTGAAGATCGGGGAACACGTTTTGTCGCAATCGTCGGACGCACTTTTCAAAAGTCGGAAAATTACCGCAAAGCGACAGAGAAAGCTATTAACGGCGAGTGGAGCAGTTTCAAGCCAACCGAATTTTTTGCGAATGTCCTGATGTCGGGATCGAATGCCGGCATTGAGCGCGCCGCCAAATCGCTCGGCAAATTTACCGTTTCCGAACCCGACGATCTGCTTGAGCTCAAGCCGAAAATAGCAAAGCTGAAACCAAAACCAGCCCCGCCGACCGACGAGCTTTCGGAAATGGTTCGGCGATTCAATGAAACCACGCCGGCATCAACCGAGGTCGCGATTGCTGAAAGGCGCTCATCGGATTCAGCGGATATCCGTTCGCTGGTCGGCTCGATCATGCGGCTCGAATATCGCGAAGCGTGTGCCGCGGCGCTCGATTTGCTTCGCGACAAATACGAATTCTCGTCGCTTATTTGGCTCGAACGCCGGGGCGATTTGCTTTCACCTTTCGTGACCCGCGGTGAACTTCAAGGCAAGCCCGTTCGCATAAATTTACGCGCCGATAACGAACGGCTTGTCGAAGCCGCCGATCTCGATCGTCCGCTTATCCTGCGCGAACGCGGCGAACACGCGACCCGCAGCCTTTCGCTTTTTCCGTCAAAGGTCGGAAGCGAAATTCGAAGCGCGATAGCGGTCGAAGCCGAGATCGCCGATCAAAAAACCGCCGATCAGATACTTCGTGTTTCAAAGGCTGTCTCGCCTCAGATCGAGATGCTTAGACTTCGCAGTGTGGTTTCCGAACGCGACAAACTTGCACGCGGAATGAAACGATTCAACGACAGCTTGCAGCGTGTGGACGCCGATGATTTTTGGCTGCGTGTAACGCAGGCTTCGGCGGAATTGCTCGGTGCTGAACGCGCCTCGCTTTTGGTTTTCGATGAAACGAAAAACAGATTTAAGACAAAGGCCGCATTCGGTTCGGCGATCGACCTTTACACAAACGAGAATGTCGGCGAGCGCATATCACGACAGGTGATCGAGCGCGGTTTGCCGATCACGCCGGCCGATCTTCCGAAGCTCGGCGTCGAATCTGCTCCGCTTGATTGGAAATATCGATCCGCGTCGTTCATTAGTTTTCCGGTCGCTCTCGGCGATCGACGCATCGGCGTGATCAACCTGACCGACCGAGCCGACAAAGTGAATTTTGGCAGCGACGAGATCGAACTTCTCCAATCGATCACGCCGCAGATCGCCGTTGCCCTCGACCGTACGCGCTTCAAATCGAAGGCGATCGAATTTGAGCAGCGTTCGATCACGGACGCGCTGACCGGTCTTCGAAATCGCGGCTACCTCGAAGAGCGGCTTACGGAGGAGATCAGTCAGGCCCGGCGCTATCGTTCGTCGATGTGTCTGCTGATGATCGACGTCGATAATTTCAAATCGTATAACGACAGTTTTGGACATACGGCCGGCGATACGGTGCTGAAGCTCATTGCGGACGTATTTCATGCAACGCTTCGTGCGGCAGACGTCGCGGCACGTTACGGCGGCGAGGAATTTGCAATCCTTTTGCCGCACACTTCGGTCGAAGAGGCGACCGTCATTGCGGAACGAATTCGCCAACGCGTCGAGCATACGGAATTTCCGCTTCGCCGTTTGACCATCAGTCTCGGGCTTGCGGGTTACGCAACCGAATTTGAAGAGCCGAAAGATTGGGTGACGGCGGCCGATATGGCGCTTTATGATGTAAAGGAACACGGTCGAAACGGGATTCAAACGTATGAACGGCTAGGGCGTTCATTTCGTGAAAAGATAAATTAGATGAGCGGTATTCATCGAAAAAAAATCAGAGCACGCCGGAACGCCGAAGAAATAATCGGGCGGAGCGGCGAACTCGAAAAGCTCTACAGCCATGCACAAGGCACGTCCCGCTCCGGCGGGCTTTTTCTGCTTTCACGGCCCGGCGCCGGTGCGACGGAACTGCTTGCTCGGACTTACGACAGACTTTTCACCGATTGTGGAAATGTCATTCCGATCTACTTCACTTTCGACAGACGCGATGGAAATTTATTGCAATCATCACGGCGGTTCGTGCGCGAATTTCTTGCTCAGCTGATCGCATTCTCGCGACACGAGCCTGAACTCATTTATGCTGCGCCGAGTTTTGAAGAACTTGGCAAACTTGTTCCCGCCCGCGATTCGGTTTGGCTAGATGAGTTGGTCGAATTGAGTGCATCTATTACGTCGAGTGCAAACGCCGATCCGCTGTCCGCTTTCACGTTGCCGAGGCGAGCGGCAGACTTGGGAAAGCGCCTTGTCGTGCTGCTCGATGCTGCTGACGAATCCGCATATTTAGATGGTTCTGCGGAGTTAGTCGAGCGGATTAAGGAGCAGTGGAATGTCGCCGGATTTCAGTTTGTTCTCTCGGCGCATCGACGCTTTTTTGGACGCGATTTCGCGTTTCCGCGGATGATGCTTGATATGCCGGACGATAATTCTGCCCGGCAGATCATAGCGAAATTTGCGGCAAATCACGGCGTAAGCATCAACGATGAAACGCGCGATCTTGCAGCATTGCAGTTGGGGAATGATCCGAGCGCGATCGAATCTATCATTCTACGCGCGGCAGCGAACGAGTCTTCGCTCGAAAGCTTTTCCGATCTTCAGCGTATTTACGCAGATGAAATTTTCGCCGGCGGCATCGGGGTGCATTACGACCGCGTGATCGCATCCGCAACAAATTCAAACGACGCCGCACGAAAACTGATTGCTATACTATTCGATTCAATTTCTGCGGAAACGCCCCTGATGCCGCTCGAAAAATGGCGGGTTCAATTCGATCTAAGCGAAGGTGAGTTCAAACGAATGATAGACATTTTGAATGTCGAGGAGTTGATCCGCGTAACCTCAAATCGTGTCGCGGTAATGCACGAGAATACAGCGTTTGCGGATTGCATACGCGGACGATTTAGACTTGAGTTAAAAGGCGAAGATCGCGCGGTTGTATTCGCCACTGAACTTTTGAAATATGTAAATCGCTCGCCCAAATTGATGGGGAGGCATTATCGGGCAGCGTCCGCGCTCGGGGTTTGTGAACTGTTGTCGCGGTTTGACGGTCGAAGAATTCCCAATGCGTTGATCGACTACGATCTTTTTAAGGATCGATATATGGGACTCGCCGTGAACGAAATATCAGCGAAGCTGCAACACGATAACGAGAAAACGGAGCTTCCGAAGATAATTTTTTCCGCACCGGCCGAATCG
>JBOGOW010000109.1:0-9584 GCA_050748285.1 Pyrinomonadaceae bacterium | reverse complement strand
CGATGCAGACGGCTTGTTTGATGTATTCGGCATGGAAGGCTTTGTGAAACGAGGAATTGAATTCTGTAACTTTTGAATATTCGATCCAGAAAGGATAGCCGGGAACAAGTCCCTCGCCAAACGCGACCAATTGCGCGCCCTTTGCGGATGCATCACTAATGCTGTCGCAAACCTTCGCGATTGTCTTTTCGCGGTCGAACCAAACTGGCGCGATTTGCGCGAGTGCTGTTGTTATTTCATTCATATTCTTTCTTAATTGAGGCAGTTCGTTTTGCGGACTATTGTTCAATGTCAAATTTTAGCAAAATTATTTGCACGCGCCATTTGCGATTTCGTCCGAGTGCCTGTTTTCTTAACGGCAAGTACGGGAAATGCTAATCGGATTTTTGCGGTCGCCCAAACGTGATCCTTGTAAATTAGTCCTTCTCCCGCACCGTTTTCGAGCGGAAGTTTCCCTCTACCTGGTTTACCACGCAATGGCTCCCCGAACTCAAGCGGTCCCTAAAAGTTACTCCTGAAACAGACCAACCGGTTTGCTTTTTAGTAAGTCCGTTAGCATCCGTATCGGAGTAGCGGTAACGGCATTCGCACTCGGCATAGTTTTCCTTGAACTTTAAAAAGCGGCGGTAAACCAATTCATTGGCTTCAAACCCCAAACTTTTCAAGCGCTCGTCATTGATCTGCACTATATAGCCGGCGATGCCGTCCCGCTCCTGTCGAAATTCGATCACAAGCTTCGCTTCGCCCTCCCCCAAACTTTCTACGACTTTCCATTTGCCTAACAAGCCGCTCTGTGCGGTGTTTTCGGGCAAATCCTTAGCCAACGGCGATTTCCCTTCCGGCCTTATTTCCCATTTTCCTGTCTCTGAATTGTAGTCTTCTTCGGTCTTTGCTCCGACGATTCGGCCGTTACCGTCAACCGAAAAATACCATTTCCTGCCTTCGAATCTTTTTCCGTTTTTATCAAAAAATTCTTCAGAGTAGGCTATCTGCTCACCTTGGTCGTTCCACTTTTTCGTCGTATAGGTCGTCAATGGGACTTCTTTCTCTTTCACGGTAACCGATTCAACTTTGGGAATCTTCGTATCCGGGAAAAATTCGATGGCGATCGTACGCCTTCTTCCATCGGTGTGTACTTCTTCCGTCACGAAAAGGCCGTTTCTTTTGTAAGCGTCGGATGTTTCTGTGGGAATCGGAATCAACTTCCAGCCTTGCTGTGCAAAGGTCGTAATAACAAATGCGCCGCACAAAAAAGTTAAAACGACGACTGTAAAAGACGCCTTTTTTTGCTTTGTTATTTTATTCGGATCTTCTACGATTTCTATCTTATAATTCATGATGCCATCTCCTTTATAAATCAAATTTCGCGCTTACTTAAGCACGGGCGAGATGAATAATACTTCGTCTCACGCGCCGAATTCGCCAGTTCCGCATGAACGGATTCAGGCAGAAATTACTTGAATAAATGAGTGGTCAGATTAGTTGGAGTCAACCTCAGCTGCGATGTTATCAGAATGATTCTGCCTTATGCGAGTCGCTATTATCGCTTGCTTACGCACGGGCTTCTCTGCACAGACCTTTGCGTTCTTTGCGCTCTTTGCGTGAGAATAGAATTTCAGCGCTGAGGTCGCAGAGCGCTCTGAGAGAGAACAATGATATGTCTGACAATTCCTTCACATTCTCGCTTCCTGAAGCGATCGAACTTAATCTACGGTCGATGATCGAAGATTGGAACGCAAACAAAACGATAGCGCGTATCCGGCAAAAAGAATCTACGGTCTGGACCAATGACGACGAATCGCATTGGCTTGGCTGGTTGGATATAGCCGATGAAGAATTGGCTGAAGTAAAAAAATATGACGAGCTTCGTGCCGATATTGAAAAGGCCGGGTTCAAAGACATTCTGCTGATGGGAATGGGCGGTTCGTCGCTGTGTCCTGAGGTACTGGCGATCACGTTTGGCAAAGCGAATTTTCATATTCTCGATTCGACGGTTCCCGCGCAGGTAATGGCGGTTGAGCAAAAACTCGATCTTGCAAAAACTCTCTTTATTGTAGCTAGTAAATCGGGTTCGACACTTGAGCCGAATTGTTTCAAGCAATATTTTTTCGAACGGGTTTCGCAAGTCGTCGGCAAGGAGAATGCAGGAAAGCAATTCATTGCGATCACCGATCCGGGTTCGAAAATGGAACGGGTCGCGCGTGAAGACGGCTTTCGCCATATCATTTTTGGCAAGGCGGACATCGGCGGCAGATTTTCGGCGCTTTCAGCATTTGGAATGACGGCGGCGGCGGTTATGGGCATTGATGTTGAACGAATATTGAAAAGCGCGAAGCAAATGGCTGAGTCATGCCGAAATGAAATTACAACTGAAAACTCTGCCGCGATGCTCGGTCTTATTCTCGGTGTTTGTCACAAGCATGGCCGCGACAAATTGACGATCTTTACCTCTCAGGAAATTTACGATCTAGGCGCCTGGATGGAGCAGCTTATTGCCGAATCGACCGGAAAGAACGGCGTTGCGATCATCCCCGTTGACCGCGAACCGCTTCAACCCGCCGTCAGTTACGGCAGCGATCGTGTTTTTGTACATCTAAAACTCAAAGAGTCGGACGACGATCTCAGCCTCGCCGAATTATTTGCCGCCGGGCATCCGGTGATAGTAATTGTGATCGATGATATTTACGATATCGGTGCGGAATTTTTCCGTTGGGAATTTGTGACGGCGGTTGCGGGGTCGGTAATGAAGATCAATCCGTTCAACCAACCAGACGTAGAATCGGCAAAGATCGAAGCAAAAAAGATCACGGACGAATACGAAAAAACCGGTTCGCTTCAGGCCGAATTGCCGTTTTTTGAATCCGAAGGAATTTCGCTTTTCTCATCGAAAGAGTATTCGGATTTTCTCTTAAGGATGGTGGATGGGCCCGGCATCGCCGAATTGCTTTCGGCACATTTTACGAATATCGAGGACGGCGATTATTTTGCATTGCTTGCGTATATTGAAATGAACGATGAGAATGAAAAGCTTTTGCGGAAAATTCGTGAAACGGTTCTCGAAATGCGTCTGGCCGCGACCTGTTTTGGGTTTGGCCCGCGTTTCCTGCATTCGACCGGGCAGGCATACAAGGGCGGTGCGAACAACGGCGTGTTTCTGCAGATCACGTCCGACGATGCAATCGACCTTCAAGTGCCAGGACAAAAATATACGTTCGGAATTGTAAAAGCCGCGCAGGCACGCGGCGATTTTCAGGTGCTGCTTGATCGCGGCCGCCGCGCACTTCGCGTTCATTTTACGGGCGATGTGGTCGAGGGGCTTGCGGCTTTGGCAGAGATGGTTTGACGCCCGGTGATCTCGCTGACCTGTCGGCCCGGAAATCGGCGATAACCCATTTTGAACAGCTCAGGATCTGGCCGGTTCGCATCGTCGATCCTTCCCATCAAACTAAGGATCGTCGGCATAACGGAAAGGCTGTCGTATGGCTCTGTCACGCCAAGCCCGCGCGGAATGCCGGTCCTTTCGCCGCCGGCCATCATAAATGTTGCATTCGTAGAAACTCGAAAAAACGAACCGTGATTACCGCCGGGATTAAATCCGCGAATATCGAAATTCCAGTGGTTGTTTGCCAAAATGAGCATGTCCGATTCGGTCAGATCTCGCTGCCGCTGTCGGAACCGGCGGATTAGTTTGTCGTCTGCCGAAAGATTCACTTCGTTTTCGTCAAAAACGGGATGCCGGTCAAGCTGTTCATTTAATCCGATAACGGCATTCGAATACATTGTCTTGTGCGTCGCGTGAAGCCATTCGAATTCCGTGTGCCATTGACTAAGCCAAGCGGCACGTTCGCCAATGGACACCGTGAATGCGTCGTCCTCGAATATTTTCAGCGGAAAGCCTGCCGCCCACTCCTTTGTCGTAAATGCGATCTTGCCGTTTGCATCCTGCGTTAAACCGGAAATCGGCAAATATCTTAAACTCAACGTCCCGTCGGCCGCAGTTCGCGAAAGGATCAAGGCCTGTTTGTCTTCACCGCCGTAAAGCCAAACAGGGTTGTCGTTGGGTCGAAGTTCTTCCGGTAATTCGTTTACGATAGCATCGAGCGGAACTCGGATCGCGATAAAATCTATCGGCTTGTTGCTTACGCCTTTTTGCAAATTACTTCGAATCGTCTGGCTATGAAGCAGCTTGAAATAATTTACCGTAACAAAACTCCGTTCGTAATCGATCTCCCCGTCCGGGCCGACCAAAATACCGCCGGGCGTCATTCCAACAACATAATGCTGCATTTCGTGAATCGAATTTGAACGCCCCATTGAACCCGGCGCGATCAGTTCCTCAATCTTGAATTGGTTAGGTCTAAAATTTTCGCGGCTCAGGCTAAGCAGATTTCTAAGCGTAATAATGTACTTTCGATACGCGGCGACGTTTTCTTTTTCGGCAGTTACGAGCGCCTCCAAACGGCGTGCGTCCTTGTCGATTCCTCTGGCGCGGTCTTCGACCGAATACTCCTTCGGATGGGTTTTTACGATCTTTTCTTTTTCGTCAATCCAACGCTGAAGAGCGCCAAGATCCTCGTCCAACTCATCAGCGTTTTGCTTCCAGTAATTGCGGTGTTCGTCAACAATATCGAAAAACATAGCGGTCTCGAGCCTGCGATTAGTGATTGACGTATTCTTCCGTTGAAGCTGCTGCAAGAGCATGTGCATCATATTCAAACCGCTCTCACGCAGATGTACGGACGAGCGCTCGTTGCCGTCAAAATCGACAAGTGCCGTCGGGTATGCCGAATGTTCGCCTTTTAAGTAATACGTATTTTTCGATGGCGTGATGATCGCAGGCACAAGCGGGTTGACGCCTTTCACGGCATAGTCAAGCAAAATACGCCGCTTTGTCATCACGTGATGACCACCGCCAGAGGCGTTGGTAAACATCGTTACGAGATTGAAGCCCTGGCTAAAGATCGGTTCTTTTGCGTTAAACCCGTGATCCGAAACCAGGATCAGCGCCGTTTCGTCCTTGCGCGACGACGCTTGTATTCTCGTCCAAAATCGCCCGAGCGTGAGGTCGAGTTTCTTCAATTCGATGATCCGCGATTCTTCATCATTGTTATCGTGCAAAACGTGATCGAACGACGTATCGAAATAATCGTAATAATCGATTTCGGGGCGCGTAACGACGCGCTCGGCTATCTCGCGTTCATTCTGAAGCACGGTCATCGAGAGGAAAGGAAAACCGAGCGTGTATTCATTCAACAGGTCGGTTCGGTCGCGCGGAAACAGGCTGATAAATCCGCTGCCGAGATTGCCGAGCCAATTGTTGTCGCGCATATACAGCTGCGGGCTGTGATAGCGATGCTCGTATGGAAACATATCGACAAGCAGCGGAATCTTCATTTGCGACATAACTTCCGCAGCCGGCATATCGGCTCGCTTTGCAAAAAAATTGTCGAGAAAGAACGAAAAAAATCGCAGGTAATCGTAAGTCTGAAGCGTAAAGCGGTCGAATTCGACGTTGCCTTTTACCTGCATATGCTGGCCGGTATCGATCATTCCCCATGCGGGACCGGAAAGGCTGATGCCGCGTGTGTAGAAATTCTCGACCCGCGTGCCATTTTTATAAAAGATCTCTTCGAACCACGGCAGCATCGACTTTCCCGTTTTTGGATCTTTCTTTACAACATATTTGTCGATCGAGGCATTGGGCAACCCGTCGATCTTAACCACGACGATCCGTTTTAGCCCTTGAGCCGAAACAAACATCGCCGAAACTGCGATCACGATCACAGCGAACACAGATCTAGTATTTATAAACTTTCGTATCATCAAACTGTTTTAGAATTTTGGGTAAAATTATTGCAAACCCGTTACAAGAACCGCATCGCGTTTTGAAATATTCTGGCCCTCTTTTTTGGCGCGTTTTAGGTAATCGGATGCGGTATCGCGCCAGCGTGCGTCCAGCGATTCGTTATTGTAAATATTTAGCAATTCATTTTGTGCAGCGGCGTCGTTCATTCGATAAAGCCCGGACATGCAGGCGACACGAATTTCATTATCAAGCGTTCCCGCAAATATCTTCGCTATCGCCTTTGCAGTTTTGCCACCGGCGTAAGCTCCGTTTTCCGCAACGAATTGCAAGGAACGCATCAGAAGCGGCACGTTGGCATCGACCTCGGGACGCACGGAAAAATATGCGGTTTCGCGGATTCTTCGTTCATGAAATTCAAGCTGCCGCCGCAGATCGAGCTTCGCGGCCAATTCCGGGGTCGGCTTGACCTTGTGTTTGTATAGCCCAAAGGTCAGCATTTGGGCGATCGCGTATTTCTTCGGCAGTTTGCCGTTGTAAGCCGCAAGCGTCATTTCCTTTATTCGCTCTTTTTCCAGTTTGAGACGAAGACCGTCGGGACTTTTCGCATACGCGACAAGATTCGCGTATTGCCCGCGAGCGATGCGCAATTCGTCCGCAAGCTCATTCTCAAGCGGATTGATCGAAACCTTTTCAACCTGCGTACCGATCTCTTTTCGAAATTCCTCATTCAAACTTTCATCCATAGCGAGGATCATTTTCAACTGCGAATAGGAACGGAGACGCGTCGGTTGATTGATATCGGTGCCGCGGCGGCCAAGCACGAAACCATAAAGAAATTTCCCGACGGTCAAACCCAAACCTCCGCCCTGCGTAAATGAAAGCACGTTGCCCATCACGTCATCGAACGCCCGCTTGGTCATTTCGCGTTTTCGCGGATTTCCATTGTCGCGGAAATCGACGAGAATGATCGGAACTTTCGGGTGGTCGAGGCCATAGATCGCAAGTGGAATTAAAGTACGCTTTACCGCACCCGGCGTATCGGCCTCGACCTCGCGGCTTTCAGCGTCGAACCAACGCTCCTCCGAATAGCCTTTCCAGTTTGCGAGGCTTTCGTCGCCCCACGGGCTTTTAATATTCAAAAATCGGCCTTCCCAAGTGCGTCCTTTGTTTTGTTCCAGGTCTTCCTTGAAAACCCAAGCGATCGCGTGTTTTGCGCGGCCGTCGATCATTTCGAGCGGTTCAAAATACAGCCCTTGCGATTCTGTAAACCGCCGGAGCAATTCGCGTGTCTGACCGCGATTCGCGGTAGCCTCGATATGAAATTTTTCATCCGCCCGCAGATAATTTTCACGCTGCATTTGCCCGCCGAAAGATTTATCGGTGAGGGCAAGCCGAGTTTTTATGTCGAGCATTTCCTGCTCGGTCAGCACTTGTCGGCCCTCGACCTGTTCATAGAGCGACAAGATCGTCAAGGCTTCGGCGATCGCGCTCTTTTTGTAATCCTGCGCATTTTGACGATATGGCCCGTAAAACAATTTCACTTTATTCCCGACGCTGCCGGCCCAGCCGCGCCGAATTATTTGCCAAAATATGGTTTCAAAGATCGATCCCGAAGACCCGTTGAGGTCCGCGATCGCCGGCGGGATCGCTTTGCCCGCATCTTTTGTGCTACCCGAACGGCGATAATTGAACGGGATCGCGGACATCAGCTTTTTGGCGGTCGAGGGCGTTGTATAGGTCAGCATCCAAACGTATCGAAGGCGGTCGTTTTCCCTCATCTCGTCGCCGAGCGTGTCGCGCAATACGCTAAGCAGCGGAACGGCGTCGCTCTCGCCGGGACGAAGCCTGTCAAAAGTCCCATTCGTTTTATAGAAGATCGTAACAAGTTCGGCTCCGCCTTCGATCGGCAGCGTCTCGACCGAAAACGGAAACTCGTCGGAATCATTGGCCGATGCCTGATCCGGTTCGACCGCGCTCGATGTTCCGACCGTCTGCGCAAACGCGGCGGACGATGCAAGCAAAAAAGCCGCAAGGAACCACATCAAAAATGTGATTTGAATAGATCGGAAATTATTGCGTAACATCAAAAAAAAACTATCTCGGTGAACATTTGAACAAATGCCGGAAACTCCTGCTCTGAGTTCAATCCGACAATTTTAACATGAATGGTTCGAAGAGCGAACGGCGTAAACTGACCCTTCATTCGATTTCGGCGCCACATGCCAATGGTAAATAATAACTCGAAATTTGATGTAGAAAAGCGGCGAATGTTTGCTTGGAAGATCACGGGCGTTGTCGGATGAACATAATTCTGTGTTAGCATAAGCGGTTTGAATTTTACTTAATTATCTTATTTTGATGCCAAACGACGAAGTTCTTCGACAAGAAGCGGAAGTGGTCGAAACGAAGGCGAAAGCCGGAAAGGCCGTATTGAAAGGACATTTCATATGGATCCAAGTTGCAATTTTTGCCGCCGGATTGGGTCTGTTATTTTTTGTTCTCTACAAGATCGGTTTCGATACGGTTTATGCAACGGTTAACCAGATCGGCTGGGGCTTTCTTTTAATTATCCTGACAAATTTCTCGCGCCATGTGATCCGTTCGTGCTGCATATATCTTGCGATCCCAGCAGAACATAGAAATGTAAGTTTTAGAAACGTGCTCGCAGCGCGCCTTGCAGGCGACGCAATGAACATGATCACGTTCACCGGCCCGTTGCTTGCCGAAGCGACGAAAGCCGCGATGCTTCGCGGGAAGATTACGTTTTCGCGAAGTGCGGCGGCGGTGATAGTTGACGACATTATCTATTACATATCGGTCGCGCTGATGATGCTTAGCGGCGTATTGCTGATGGTCGTAAATTTCGGAGCAAACGGCAAGGTGATCCGATATGCGCTTATCGGCGTTACCATCGGAGCTCTTGTGATGCTGGTCGGGATGTTCCTGGTCATAAAATACAACGCGCGTCCGTTGAGTTTCGTGCTCGATAAACTCGATGTCCGCAGCTGGCTTCCGACTTTCGTTTCGTCAAAAAAAAGCCATGTTTATGAGATTGAAACGAATGTTTACAGCGTATATTCCGAACGCCCTAAACTTTTTTATTCATTGCTTGGCCTCGGCTGCCTGGCACACGTAACAAGCGTGCTCGAAGTCTTTCTCGCATTGTACCTGCTCGGTTTTGGCACTTCGGTCGTCAACGCATATATAATCGAATCGCTAACGAAGGTCATCAATGCAGCGTTTAGCTTCGTTCCGGGAACGGTCGGCGTCTATGAAGGCGGACAGGGAATAATTTTGAAAGCTCTCGGCTTCACAACCGCGATCGGCGTTGCCCTTGCGCTTGTAAGGCGCGGTGCAATACTTTTTTGGGCAGCAGTCGGCTTCGCTATTTTGTTGTGGCGAACTGTCGATAGCGGCACAAAGAATCTGACCAAAGCTGCGACCGAACCTGTCGTCGATGAAGTCTAATAAACTGAGTCCCTGGATAATATATGGTTTCTCGAATACACGAATTCGAAGATCTTTTTTTTCGCGAAAATACACTAAATGACACAAATATCAGCTAATTTTCGTGTTGTTTCGTGTACTTTCGTGGGAAAATTTCTTCCGCCTCACATTCTTCAAACATCGTCATTTTCAACTACCCGTCCGACATTCCGTGCGCGGTACATTGAGACTAGATCGATAGCAAGCACGCTTACTCCGTTCAGCAGTAGTATATGAATAAAACCGCCTCGACCCATAAAAACAAATATCAGCCACGCACCGAGCAATACAC
>JBOGOW010000108.1:0-9590 GCA_050748285.1 Pyrinomonadaceae bacterium | reverse complement strand
CCACACGCCTATTCACATTCGCGTTTGCGGCACGGAGATGCGCGTATCGCCCTTACTCACGTGCGGGCTTGTGCAATGGAACGCGGACATTCCTGTCCGCACTCCGCACGGGGATGCGCGTATCGCCCTTACTCACGTGCGGGCTTCTGCATTTGTTTTTTCGCAACCGCGAACGATATAATTTCGCATTCGGAACAAGTAAATTTATGAAGATACACGAATATCAGGGCAAGGCTTTGCTAAAAGAATATGGCGTGCCGGTGCCGCGCGGGATTGTTGCAAGAACCGCGGATGAGGCCGAAGCTGCGGCAAAGGATCTCGGCACGGATGTTGTCGTAGTAAAGGCGCAGATACATGCCGGCGGACGCGGGAAAGGCGGCGGTGTGAAGCTGGCGAAGTCTCCGGAAGAGGCAAAGCAGATCGCGTCAGAGATACTCGGAATGCAGCTCGTAACGCACCAGACCGGTCCCGAAGGACAAGAAGTGAAAACGCTGCTGATCGAAGAAGGCTTGCCGATAGATAAAGAATTTTATCTCGGCATAACTCTCGACCGTGTTACCGGCCGCAATGTTTTTATGGCGTCGTCTGCGGGCGGAATGGATATCGAAAAGGTCGCCGAAGAAACGCCCGAACTTATTTTGAAAGAAACGATCGACCCGTCGGTCGGGCTTCGCGGATTTCAGGCAAGAAAGCTGGCTTTCGGACTCGGTATTCCAAGCGAATTGATCGGCCAGGCGTCGAAATTTATGCTCTCATTGTACGACGCTTACGAGAAAATGGACGCATCGCTCGTCGAGATCAATCCGTTTTTGCTGACAAAAGATAATCGTTTGATCGCGCTCGATGCAAAGGTTACATTCGATGACAACGCTATGTTCCGGCATAAGGATTACGTCGAACTTCGAGATTTGGCGGAAGAAGAAGCGCTCGAGATCGAGGCTTCCGAGCACGACTTAAATTACATAAAACTCGATGGCAATATCGGCTGCATGGTAAACGGGGCCGGTCTTGCGATGGCGACGATGGATATCATCAAGCTCGCCGGCGGCGAACCGGCAAATTTTCTCGATGTCGGCGGCGGTGCTTCGCAGGAGCGCGTCGAACAGGCGTTCAAAATTTTGCTCGCGGACGAAAATGTTAAAGCTGTGCTCATAAATATTTTTGGCGGCATTGTTCGCTGCGATATGGTCGCCAATGGCGTCGTTGCCGCCGCAAAAAATCTCGGTGTTGAAATTCCAATCGTCGCCCGTCTCGAAGGCACAAACGTCGAAGAAGGCCGCCGCGTATTACGCGAATCCGACATCGGCATCATCCCTGCTGAAGGAATGGCTGACGCCGCCGAAAAAGTAGTCGCCGCCGCCGCATAAAAAGAAATTTGCCACAAAAGGCACAAAAGCCGCAAAAAAGAAACTTCTACTTTTGCGGCTTTTGTGCCTTTTGTGGCTATCTCTTTATACCTTGATGAAAAACCGTTTTCGGTAAAGCAGCCACATTAGGAAAAACCAGAAAAGAATAAAGCTGATCGCGTAAGCCAGCGATGCGTTGATCGGGTCGAATATAATGAGAAAAATATTATCGACAATCCATCTTTGAATCGAGACCGATTTACCTTCCGAATCGATCACTTTATACGCCGATATCATTCGTCCGAAGATGCCTGAAAATACAAAAAGTGCGAGGGCGTTGACGCCGAATATGACGAAAGGCCACGCCCATTTTTTGTAACCCTTGATGTCGATCAGCCAATAACACGAACCGAAAACGAGCAATGCAATGCCGGTCGTGGTGGCAACATAAGAACTCGTCCAAAGCGATTTGTTCATCGGAAAATAACTGTTCCAGATAAGGCCGATGCCGAGCATGACGGCGCCGAAGAAAAATATGCCAGAGACTGTGTCAGTAGCCCGCACGTTAGTAAGGGATCCATCTGCGCCCGTTGAGCCCTTACTAACGTGCGGGCAACTGACACGACGCATGAGCCAAATTCCCGTCAACACACCAGAGAGCGTCGTCGCGATCGCGGGCAGCGTCGATAAAATTCCCTCAGGATCGTAAACCTTGCCGAATCGCCAAATGTGATTTTCGCCAAGAATGAGCCGGTCGATATACGCAGCGAGATTGCAGGCTTTATCATTAAACGTTGTAATATCGCAGACCGGAACCGGGATCGTAGTCATCAAAAGCCAATACCCGAGAAGAATCGCAACCGCAATTCCGAGCTGCTGTTTCCAATTCGTGTGCAAAAAAATAAAAGAAGCGATGAGATAACAAATCGCAATGCGCTGCAGTACGCCAAAAACGCGCATCATGCCGAAATTGTAAGGCACGACATTGTTGCCTGCGATGTTCATTACGACAATCACAATTACAGCGGTAGCCGCAAGAATACCCGCGATCTTGAATTTCCTCAATAACAGGAAAAACAACGCCGCAGCAAATGCCAGCCAAATGAGCATTTTCAGCAAGTCCGGCGCGTCGGTCGTCGTGAATTGGAAAAAAGGAATTACTGATATCGCGAGGCCGAGAAGAAATATTGAGACTGACCGCAAAACGATCTTTGCGTATGATCGACCAGCAGCACGCTCGTTTACACCCGCGTTTCTGCCAAGCGATATCGGGATCGCGACGCCGATAATAAAAAGAAAAAATGGAAAAATCCAATCGGTAGGCGTCAGCCCGTTCCATTCAGCGTGATCAAGCGGCCAATAAACGGGCGAGCCGCCGGGGTTATTGACCAAAACCATCGCGGCGATCGTCATTCCGCGGAAGACGTCGAGTGAGACCAAACGTGGTCCAACATGCTGAGACATACCAACTACTGAAAAGGGCGTCCGCTTTTTCGAATTGCCATTCCAACCAGAATTCCTATCAAAGCGATCACAACTACCAGTGGCGACAGAAAAAAGACTGCCAACCAAACGTTAGCGTGGTTCATGAGACCCGCAGACAATACAAAGAAAATAATTGCAATTCCACCGATAATCGCAGAATTCCAAATTAACCAATTCGCAAATTCTCGCTTCTTACCAGCCATTTCGCTCGCGGGTCGACGTAATATGCGCGGTGTGATGAAGCGAATGCCATGCGTACATTGCCAACGCATTTTCGAGCGTCCAATTCCCTGTTTCGGGGTGAACGAATTCGCGTGCAAAATCTTTGTCGGTCATCGATTCCAACAAGGCTGCCCAACGGCGATGCACGCCGTCCACGATAGCCAGCGAAACATCAAGTGGCATTTTGCTGTCGGCGAGATCTGCCCAGCGATCTTCATAATATGGACGAATCGTTGGTGCTTCATCCTCGGTCAACGCGAGTTTGAATCGGCATAGCGAATTGATGTGGCTGTCAGCAAGATGATGGACGGTTTGCCGCAGCGTCCAGCCGCCATCGCGATACGGCGTATCAAGCTGTTCGTCAGAAAGGCCGGCAACCGATGCTTTCAGATTGTCAGGCAAATCACTGATGGTTTGCAAATTTGTTGTTCGATCACCAAAGTTTTTTGGATCGAATTTGCCGATAGGAAATCTTGCGTCGTTACTCATAATTCTTTGCAAAAGCCCGCGCGTAAGCGAGGGCGATATCTGGTGTTCAGATTGCGCATATCGCCCTTGCTTACGCGCGGGCTTCCGCATTGGAGCGGGCTTCCGCATTAAGGAAGATATGCGTCCTCGAAACGCGTGAATTGTTTTAGGAACGCGAGTTTGATCGTATCCGTCGGGCCGTTGCGTTGTTTCGCGACGATTATCTCGGCGATATTTCGGCGTTCTTCTGGTATCTCGTCATCCTGTTTGTAATAATCCTCTCGATAGATGAACGCTACGACGTCGGCATCCTGTTCGATCGAGCCTGATTCGCGCAGATCGGACATCATCGGGATCGGCGGCTTTCTCGCTTCGGGGCCACGCGAAAGCTGCGAAAGTGCCAATACCGGCACTTTGAATTCTTTCGCCAACGCTTTCAGGTCGCGTGAGATCTGCGAAACTTCCTGCTGGCGATTCTCGATCTTTCGCGACGAACCGCTCATCAGTTGAAGGTAATCGACAACGACGAGATCGACACGTTTTTCCTCGGCGAACAGACGACGCAGTTTCGCACGCATTTCGAGCACCGAAATTCCGGCAGTGTCGTCGATAAACAAACGCGTATCGGCAAGCGTCCCGATCGATTCGGCAAGCCGCGCCCAATCGTTATTCGAAAGCATTCCGGTTCGAAGTTTCCGTGCATCGACCGACGCCTGCGAACTCAGCATACGCATCACAAGCTGTTCCTTCGACATTTCAAGAGAGAATACGGCTACGACCGCCCGTTCGTTTATGGCGGCACGCTGCGCAATATTGAGGCAAAGTGCCGTTTTACCCATCGACGGTCGAGCCGCGACGATTATAAGATCACCTTGCTGCAAGCCGGCTGTCAGTTGATCAAGATCGCGAAAACCGGTCGCCAGACCCGTCAGCGCGCTGCCTTTTCGATCGGCGTAATCCTTTATCTTTATGAAGACCTCGTCGGCGATCGGCTGTATCTTTTCAAAGCCCTGCCGCTCCTTCATCTCGGTCAGTTCAAAGATCGCCTGCTCGGCGCGGTCGAGCACTTCCGTTGGCTCTCTTTCTTCTTCGAGTGCTTCGCCGGTTATCTCATTGCAGGTGCGGACGAGGCGGCGCATTACCGATTTGCCGCGAACGATTTCGATATAATCGCGGACATCGGAAAAATGCGGCAGGCCGTAGGTAAGGTTTGTGATCGAAGCGACGCCGCCGATCGATTCGATCGAGCCTTCTTTCTTCAATTCTTCGGAAAGCAATATCGGATCGATCTTTTTTGAAGCCTCGAAAAGCGCGATCATCGCACCGAAAATGCGACGGTGAAGCGGCGAATAAAAATCCTCCGGTTTGAGATGTTCGACCGCCTGCGCTATCAACGCATTATCAAGCAAAACCGCACCCAAAATCGCGCGCTCGCTGTCGTCGCTGCTAGGCAGCGGCCGCTCTAAATACTGTTCTCGCCGTACTTCCGGATATGCTGCCATTGATGGAAAATTCAGTTCGCAAAATCTGTGTAGAATGCAATTCTACTCCGTTCCGAATCTCCATTCAACGCGATTGAAACGAATTTTCCAACAGTTCGTGTGATTACTTTTTCTAAGAATAAATATCTTTGCGATGCCCGACGTGCAGCACTGTCACGGTCTCTGTCGAATCATCGATTTCGTAAATCGCGCGGTAATTGCCTGTTCGGATTCGCCATCCATTACGACCAGTAAGCTTTTTGCAGCTTGCCGGTCTGGGGTCGGTTGCCAGTGCGGCAATTGCTTCCCGCATTCGTTGATAGTCAGCTTTCGGCAAATCGGCAAGTTCTTTTTGAGCGCGACGAAGAATGAATACTTCGTAGCTCATCGGCGATCGTCCTCGATCTCGGCAATCGCAATTTCGAACGGAATGGATTCTTCGTCAGACGATTTTGCCTCGTCAAATGCTCGGATACATTCGAGTTCTTCTTCGGCCTCAAGAAGCTCGAAGTAACGGTCAACACCCATCAAAACAGCATTTCGATTTCCCGCGTCATCAACAACAAATTGCTCGTTAACCATATTTTTCAGACCATCACGATCACACATATCGTAGCATAAGCAGCGAAATAATTTCATTAGGAGAATAGCCCACCGCAAAAAAAAATACCGCGATTGCTAATAAGCAAACGCGGCATTTCTGGTTGAAATAAACACTATTGCTCGGCGGCAGTTTCGTCAGCGACATCTTCCGCAGGCGTTTCTTCGACGACCGTCTCTTCTTCGGCTTTTGCCTTTCGCGGTTTTTTTGCGGGTTTAGCTTGGGCCTCTTCACCGCCTTCGGCGGTTACGGTGATGGGCACGTCGAGCGTAACTTCGCGATGAAGTTTAACCTTAACCGTGTATTCGCCTGTTTCTTTTATCGGGTCGCGAAGGCTGATCTTGCGTCGATCGATCTCGTAGCCTTTGGCTTGCAGGGCTTCGGCGATATCCATCGAAGTAACCGAGCCGAAAAGCGTTCCGCCTTCGCCTGCCTTTCGTTCGAATGCGAGTTCGATCACGCCCATTTGGTCCTTCTGTGCTTCGGCGGTGGTACGTTCGACGGCGGCTTTTTTCAATAGTGCTTCACGTTCTTTTTCGATCTGGGCAACATTGCCTTTCGTCGCAAGCGTCGCTAAACCCTGCGGCAGCAGATAGTTGCGTGCGTATCCTGCACGAACTTTTACGACCTCGCCGCGGCCGCCCAAGGTGTCGATATCTTCTCTTAATAAAATCGTTGTTGATGCCATTGTGAAATTCCTTTTAGTCTAACTCCCCGGCCGCCATCGCTCACGGTGTTGACGAGCGGACAGGAGTGTCCGCGCTCCGTAGTTATTCCGAAACGAATGGCAGCATTGCCATTGCTCGGGCGCGCTTTATCGCGGTCGCGATCCGTCGTTGATCTTTCGCAGTGATGCCCGAAATGCGTCGCGGCATTATCTTTCCGCGCTCGGGTATGAACTGTCGCAGATAATCGACGTCTTTCCAATCGATATAATCCGGCACGACCTGGCGCGGACGGCGTCGCTGATAGCGTCGCGGCATTTTGTCGCCAAAATCGTCTTCGTTTCCCATCCCATTGTCGACAGGCATTTCAATATCATTTTCAACCATAATTCTCTCGCTTTCTATGCTTCGGCCTCAGCCATTTCGGAAGGCGTCTCATCGGTTTTGCGGAATGCGGCACGGCGGCTCGCCTTAGCCTCACGCTTAGCCTTCAATTTGTCCGCCTTCTTGCGATCTTCGTCAACGCGGACGGTCATATACCGAATGATCATATCGTTGACGCGCATTCGGCGTTCGAGTTCGGCGATCTCCTGACCGGAGCCTTGGATCTCGAAAAGCACATAGTGCCCTTCGTATTTCTTTTCGATTGGATACGCCAGGTTGCGCCTGCCGATGTCGTCCATCCGAACGACGGTTCCGCCTTCTTTTTCGATCAGCTTGCCGACCGCGTCATTTAATTTCGTGATCTTATCGAGCTCCGTTTCCGGGTCGATGATATACATCACTTCGTAAGTTCTATTTGCCAACTTCATTTCCTCCCTTCGGTTTCCAGCCTCGCCATCATTTGGTGCGAAGCAGAAAGGTTGCCTCGATTATCAATTCCATTTCGCCATCGCTTTTTCGACGCCGCTTTCAATAACATCGCATACAGCAGCGGCACTTTCCGTCAACATTTTTTCAACCGACTCGCTTTCGCCTTTCGAAAAATTCTCAAGCACGAAATTTTTCGCATTCGCTATCGGATGTTCAGGCATTATCCCGATACGCAAGCGGATGAATTCGTTCGTTCCAAGAACATCGATTATCGACCGCAGCCCGTTGTGTCCGCCGTGCGTTCCCTTTGGCCGCAAGCGAATCGTCCCTAACGGCAAAGCAAAATCGTCCGAGATAACGATCAATTTCTCTATGCTTCGTCCTTCTTTCCGAATCAGACAACCGACCGATTCGCCGCTGAGATTCATAAATGTCTGCGGCTTTGCGAGTTCGACCGTTTCATTTTCAATCGCTGCCCTGCCGATCAGTGCTCGACACTCGGCACGTTTTATCTGCGTTTGTGCCTCTCGCGCCAATTCGTCTATCAGCATAAACCCAAGATTGTGCCGAGTTTTTTCATACTCGTCTCCCGGATTTCCCAAACCGACGATCAGCCAATTGCTCTGAGGTTCAACTTCAGACGGCATAAAGTTCAGAGTTCGAACGCATGGAGTTCCCGCTTCAGCAGGCGACAACTTTGTGCAAAGCCAACTAAAGTTGGAACTCCGAACATCCTATTCCGCGGAGTCGTCGCCCTTGCCGTCATCGCTCTTTGCTTCGGCTCCGACTTCACCCGCTTCGCCTTCCTCGCCGACGATGGCCGGTTCAGCGCCTTCTTCAACCTGCGGCTCAAGCTCGACTTCCTTGACCACAATGATAGAAGCAACGACGGCTTCGGGCGACACATGGATCTCGATTCCTTCGCCGACCTTTAAATCGGAAACATGAATCGAATGTTCAGTCGTGAGTTCGCTGATATCTACCTTGATCGAATCCGGCGTCTTCGCGGGTTCGCACAAAACCTTGATCTCGCGCATCGCCTGCGAAAGCACCGCGCCATCTTCTTTCAATGCCTCCGGTTCGCCGACCAACTGAATCGGCACCGTCATTTCAATCTTCTCGCCCTTCGCAAATCGTCGAAGATCGGCATGGATCAAACGTCCCCTTATAGGATCGATCTGGCGATCCTGAAAAATGACGTCGTTTACGCCTTCGCCCTCGATATCCAACGAGAAAACGGTGTTGACGCCGGTATCCGTGCGGATGATCGCCGCAAGATCCTTTAACTCAGCCACCGCGGCAAGACTTTTTGTTCCGCCGCCATAAACGACCACCGGAATCTTGCCCATCGCACGCAGCCGCCTATTGACGTTTTTCCCTCCGACTTCTTTTTTCTCTGCTTTAACAACAAATTTTTCAGCCATAACTTTTCTCAGTTTCTAGTTTCTAGTTTTGAGTTTCAGGTTTTGAGTCCTCGTTAAAAACATGGAACTAGAAACAAGAAACCAAGGAACCAGAAACTTAGATAAAGAGCGTCGAAACGCTCGTTTCATCGTGAATCGATTTGATCGCGGACGACAATAATTTCGCGACGCTCAAAATTTCGATCTTTCCGCCATCCAAAAGCGGTTTTCCATTCTCATGGATCGGAATCGTGTTTGTAACAATCACCTTTTTCAAATACGAACCGGTAATATTCTCCACCGCATTTCCCGAAAGCACGCCGTGCGTGAAGCAGGCGTAAACCTCTTTCGCTCCGGCTTCGTGAAGCGCCTTTGCGACCTTGCAGATCGTGCCGCCCGTATCGCACATATCGTCAACGATCAGACAATTTTTACCTTCAACGTCGCCGACAATATTCATAACGTCGGACTCATTTGCGCGTTCACGCCGCTTGTCGCAAAGGGCAAGACCGGCATCCAAACGCTTTGCATAAGCACGTGCCCGCTCGGCTCCGCCGGTGTCCGGAGCGACCACGATCAGATTTTCGATCGGGTTGCTCTTGAAATAATCTACCACGATCGGTGCCGCATATAGATGATCGACCGGAATGTCAAAAAACCCTTGTATCTGCGACGCGTGAAGGTCGATAGTCAAAATACGCTGTGCACCGGCGGTCGTCAGCAAATTCGCTACAAGTTTCGCGGCGATCGGCACACGCGGGCGATCTTTCTTATCCGACCTGGCATAGCCAAAATACGGAATCACCGCGGTTACGCGTTCCGCCGAGGCTCGCACGCAAGTATCGATCATTATCAACAGCTCCATCAGGTGCTGATCGGTCGGCGGACAGGTCGGCTGAACGATAAAAACATCTGAGCCGCGAACATTTTCGCCAATCGAGAAATTAAATTCCCCATCCGAAAACCTGTCCGTAACTGCCAGGCTTCGGTCGCACGAGATATGTTCGCAGATCTCATCCGCAAGCACCGGATGAGCATTCCCCGCAAATATCTTTATGTTTCCCGTTACACTCATCGTCGTGTCAGTAGCCCGCACGTAAGTAAGG
>JBOGOW010000107.1:0-9655 GCA_050748285.1 Pyrinomonadaceae bacterium | reverse complement strand
ATACTAAACTTGCCAAAACGGGCCGGTTGAAATACGCCGTCGCGGTTACTGCCGCGATTTCAGTTTGTTTAGCGGCTGTTTTCGGCTTTTATTATTTCAACGGTTCGAAAGCAAATTCGCCTTTTGAGAAAATAAAGCTTACTCGCCTGACCAACAACGGCAAGGTTTCCGCCGCGACCCTCTCGTTGGACGGCAAATTTATCGCTTACGTTTTGAGCGAGGCGGAAGGCAACAGCCTGTGGGTGCGGCAAACGGACGCTGCAAACGATACGCGCATCGTGGCACCGGTCAAAGCGCAATTTTGGGGGCTCACCTTTACGCCGGACGGAATGCACATTTACTACAATCTTTTTACGAGCGATAAATCCGATCTGGAAATTTTCCGCATCCCATCGCTCGGCGGTGTCAGCGAAAAGATTCCAAACGTCATCGCCAGCTTTCTCAGCGTATCACCCGACGGTAAACATATTGCTTACATTCAATCGGACTCCGCCGCTGGTCAAAATTACCTGATCGTCGCAGACGCGGACGGTAGTAATCAACAAGTAATCTCAAGGAAAGATCAACCGAATACTTTCGAGTCAAACGTACCCGTCGTTTCGTGGTCGCCTGACGGTGAAACGGTCGCTTGTCTCGTCAATTATTTTGAGGCGGATGCGAGTTATTCATCCATCATCGGCATCGACGTCCGCGACGGCAGCGAAAAATCTCTCAGCGATAAGCGTTGGTATGACGTTTTCAGTATCGAGTGGTTGAAAAACGGCAGCGGCCTGTTAATTTCGGGGAGCGAGAAAGTTTCGGGCAGTAATCAAGTTCTTTTTCTATCGTACCCGCAAGGCGAAGCGCGGCAGATTACTAACGATTTGAGCCAATATGATTCATTGAGCGCAACGGCCGACGGCCAATCTTTTGTCAGCATTGAAACCAATACGATCAACGGCATTTACATCGGCGAAGCGGACGCGGATGCAAATGATTTTAAGGAGATCAGTTCCGAAACCGACGCATTGCATCCGTTTGTTTGGACGCCGGACGGTAAAATTATTTATCGCTCAAACAAAGACGGCGCGTCAAATCTCTGGACAATGGATGCAGACGGCGGCAATCGTCGGCAGATTACCGTCGATGCTCAGGTCGACGCGCGCGGCTTGTGTATTTCACCCGACGGAAAATATCTCGTTTTCGGGTCGTGGCGCAACGGAAAATCAAATCTCTGGCGCGCCCGCGCGGATGGCGGAAACCTGTCGCAGTTGACAAATGGCGAAGTGGATGTTTATCCAAGCTGTTCGCCTGACAGCCGCACGGTGGTTTATCAGAGAGGTTTGCATACCAAGCCGATGTTATGGAAAGTTCCGATCGAGGGCGGCGAGCCTGTTCAGTTAACCGAATTCAACGCGAAATGGAATGCCGTCTCAAACGACGGCAGCCGAATCAGTTATTTTTACATGGCGGACGGGAAATGGCGTTTCGGAATTATTTCGTCGGATGGCGGTTCGATGTTGCGACGCCTGGACGTTCCCGCTTCCTTGAAAGGACCTTCGACGCTTTGGTCAACGGACAATCAATCATTAATGTATATAAGCACCGTAGGCAATGTGGGAAACATCTGGTCGCTGCCGTTCGACGGTTCAGCGTCGAAACCGATTACGAACTTCAAATCAGATTTAATTGATGATTTTTCCTTGTCGCCGAACGGAAAACTATTGGCCATTGCCCGCAGTTTTAATTTTAGCGATGTAGTCTTAATTACAAACGAATCGCTGCCTTAAGGAAATTTGCAATTGATCTTTATTCGTCTTCACACACGGAAGCTGCCGACCTGCTCGCCGTTTTCATCCACAAACTTTCAGACACCTCAAATTTCCCTTTTGCAATCTTGACCAAAAAGTAATGATTTGCGATAATTATTCATGCGATTGATGGTAAACCCTTTTGCGTTGTTTAGCTTATGAAGATTTCGGCACAGGAAGAATACGGGCTGCGGTGTTTGGTGCAGCTTGCGAATTTGAAGGAGGGCGAATCGCTGACTCTGCCGCAGATCGCCGAGCTCGAGGGCGTTTCGACCGCGAACGCAGGCAAGCTGATGTGGCTGCTCAACAAAGCCGGCTTTGTAAATTCGACGCGCGGCACAAAGGGCGGTTATTTTTTGGCGCGGCCTGCGGGCGATATCTATTTGAACGAGATCATAAAGGTTTTGGACGAAGACGTTTTGAGTTCGCATTGCGACAGCTTTACGGGCATTAAAGATAAATGCGTGCACACGGGCGATTGCGGCATACGGCCGGTGATAGTCGGGCTTCACGAGATAGTCGAAAACGCGCTGTCGCTTATCACGCTAGCACAGCTTGTCGGTTCGGAAAGCAAGGTGGACAGAATGTTTCACGAGATACAGGGAATCCACCGAACGATAGAACCGCAGAGGATTTAAATGCAGAAGCCCGCGCGTAAGCAAGGGCGATATCGGTAAGTTATTTGTACCGCCCTTGCTTCGCGCGGGCTTCTGCAAAAATAATATGTCAACAGCAGCGGAATTACTTACAAATAGGGAATACAAATACGGCTTTGTTACGGACATCGAGACCGAGACGATCGCTAAAGGTTTGTCCGAAGACACCGTGCGGCTGATCTCTGCAAAAAAGAACGAACCCGAATGGATGCTCGAATTCCGCCTGAAAGCTTATCGCCAATGGCTAAAGATGAAGCAGCCGGACGGTTGGGCAAATTTCGATTACCCGAACATCGATTTTCAGAATATTTCGTATTATTCGGCTCCGAAAGAGAAAGCTAAAAAAGCGAGCCTTGATGAGGTCGATCCTGAACTAATAAAGACATTTGAAAAGCTTGGCATCCCGATAACCGAGCAGAAGATGCTGGCGAATGTGGCGGTCGATGCGGTGTTTGATTCGGTCTCGGTCGCGACCACATTCAAGAAAAAGCTTCTCGAAGCTGGTGTGTTGTTTTGCTCGTTTACCGAGGCGGTCGAGCTTTACCCCGACCTCATAAAGAAATATCTCGGCTCGGTCGTGCCTGTGAATGACAACTATTACGCGGCGCTGAATTCGGCGGTTTTTTCCGACGGCTCATTCGTTTTTATCCCAAAAGGCGTTCGTTGCCCGATGGAGCTTTCGACCTATTTCCGCATCAACACGCAGGAAGCCGGACAGTTCGAGCGCACGCTGATCGTCGCCGAAGAAGGCGGTTACGTCGCCTATAACGAAGGCTGCACAGCCCCTCAGTTTGATACGAATCAGCTTCACGCGGCGGTCGTTGAGCTTGTCGCTCTGGATGACGCCGAGATCAAATACTCGACCGTGCAAAACTGGTACGCGGGTGACGAGACTGGTAAAGGCGGCATTTATAATTTCGTCACAAAGCGCGGAGCGTGTCGCGGCATCAATTCAAAGATTTCGTGGACGCAGGTCGAAACCGGTTCGGCAATAACGTGGAAATATCCGTCGGTAATATTGCAGGGCGATAATTCGATCGGCGAATTTTACTCGGTCGCTTTGACAAACAACGCACAGATTGCAGATACCGGTACGAAGATGATTCATCTCGGAAAAAATACGAAATCGACGATCATCTCGAAAGGTATTTCCGCCGGGAAATCGAATAACAGCTATCGCGGCCTCGTAAAGATAATGCCGAAAGCGGCGAACGCGCGAAACTATACGCAATGCGATTCGATGCTCATCGGCGGCAAGTCCGAAGCGAACACTTTTCCCTACATCGAGGTGATGAACAACACCGCGCGTGTCGAGCACGAAGCCACGACATCGAAGATCAGCGAAGACCAGTTGTTCTATCTTCAGCAGCGAGGAATCGGGCAGGAAGACGCCGTTTCGCTCATCATCAACGGCTTCTGCAAAGAAGTCTTCCGCGAACTCCCAATGGAATACGCCGTCGAGGCGACGAAACTGTTGGGATTGAAATTGGAAGGAGCGGTTGGGTAAGTATGTTATTTCGTTCATCACTCCAGGTTTTACTTGTTTCGTGTTTCATTTCCTGTGGCGACAAACTCGAGACTACAAATGCTCCGGCGAATGTGAAAACGACATCAGTGAATGCCAACACGTCAAACTCTATTTCGTCTCAGGAGAGTTCGGTTGATAACGGTTTTGTTGAGGACGAACAAGCAGCGATAGAAATTGCGTTTAAGGAATGGATACGAATGGGGCTGAAAGAAATGATCGATCAGGAAAAGCCGTATCGAGCTGAATTGGTTGGAGACGTTTGGGAAGTGAGTGGAACCGCCCACAAGGGTTGGATTGGCGGCCTCGCTTATGCGCGAATATCACAAAAAGATGGAAAAGTGTTGAGAGCGTGGCACGATAAATAAAATGTCTTTTCGAGATGAATATGAACTTAGCAATCGAACTTGAACAAGAAGACGACGGTCGTTGGATCGCTGAGATCGACGAGCTCGACGGCGTTCTCGTTTACGGAGATACGAAAGAAGAAGCTGTCAAGAATGTTAAAACACTTGCGCTACGCGTAATAGCCGACCGTTTGGAAAATGGCGAGAGTTTGCCGCAGCAGGTTGAAAGTCTGATATTTCAAGCGGTATGAGCAACTGGAAATCCGCGAAAGCAAGGCGCGTATTGGCGGCGTTAGAAAAGATCGGATGGCGGGTCAAGCGGCAAAAAGGCTCACACAAGGTGATTGAGCGAGACGGTTGGCCTGATTATGTTTTTTCATTTCATGATGGCGACGAAATCGGTTCGAAGATGATGGCTCGAATCGCAAAAAAGACCGGGTTGAAACCAGAGGATATTTAGAGATTTTTCGGGCTTTGCCCTCATGCGGACAAGAGTGTCCGCGCTCCGTCGGAGGTTTATATGGAAAGCGCACAGATGGAATTGGCACCGGTTGCGGGTGGACTGGATTCGATGCTTCAAGAGCAGCTTCTTGATCGGCGGCATCGGCTGCACGAGGCGCGGAGCTATGTAAATGAAAACGCGGACTTCAGCCGTTTGTTGGATGAGGTAGATGCGGCGTTATTGAAATTTGAGAACGGCGCGTTTGGCGTGTGCGTCGGGTGTAATGACGCCGTCGAGCCTGAGCGTTTGATTGCCGATCCGCTGATGACGGTGTGTCTCGGCTGTTTGACCGACAAGCAGCGGGCTTCGCTTGAGGATGATCTTCAGCTTGCGTCTGATATTCAAAAAGGGTTGCTGCCGCGTGCGGGAATTGCGTGCGACAAATGGCATGTCGATTTTGCCTATCACCCTGCGGGAATCGTCAGCGGCGATTACGTTGACATCATCGAACGCGGCGATGAATTTTATTTTATCCTCGGCGATGTCTCGGGCAAGGGAATGGCCGCAAGCCTTTTGATGTCGAATCTGCACGCCATTTTTCATTCGCTTGTGCCGATGAATCTGCCGCTTGCCGAGCTGATGTCGCGGGCGAATGAATTGCTTGCCAAAAGCTCGCTTGCGAATCAGTATGCGACGCTTGTGGCGGGCAAGGCGAATCGCGCGGGCGAGATCGAGATTTCCAATGCCGGACATCTTCCGCCGGTGTTGATAAAAAATGGCGTCAAAGGCGAACTGAATCACGCCGGTTTGCCGCTCGGTATGTTTTGCGAAGCGGCATTTTCCGTAAATAAAGTGAATTTGAGCAGCGGCGATTCGCTTCTTATCTTCACCGACGGCGTTACGGAATCGGTCAATGCGGATGGCGCGGAATTCGGCACCGAGCGTCTTTTCGGCGCGATAAACGGCGGCGGGTTTGCAACGCCGGGCGAGCTGATCACGCGGTGCGTTTCGCACATCGATGAATTTCGCGGCAGCGCGCACCGGCATGACGACCTTACGATGTTGGCACTTTCGTTTGTATGAAGAAAATTCAACCACAAAACCAGCCGCAGCCGAAAGGGCATTACTCTCCGGGCATCGAGCATAACGGATTGATCTACGTTTCGGGTCAACTGCCGATAGATATTGAAACACGTGAGCCGTTTACTGGTGATATCGAAAAGCAGACCGAGCTTGCGCTCAAAAACGTCGAAGCAATTCTGCTTTCGGCGGGCAGCGATCTGCAGCACGTCGTGCAAATGACGATATACATTTCCGACATTGAGCTTTGGGGCGGAGTAAATGAAGCTTATGCACGCGTGATGGGCGAACATCGTCCGGCGAGGGCGATCGTTCCGGTAAAGGATCTGCATTTTGGCACGCAGATCGAAATACAGGCGATCGCGGCGAAGAACGAAGAGGTTTAGCCACGAATTACACGAATTACACGAATAGCACGAATTTTTTTTCTGGTTCGTGTAATTCGTGTCATTCGTGGCAAAAGTTTGAACGATGCAATATTACGGAATCGATTGGTTTGCGACGGCGTGCGGATTGACCGCAGTTTTTTTGCTTGGCAACAAGAATAAGTTCGGGTTCCTGGTTTTTATGATGGCGAGCGCAAGCTGGGTCACATTTGGTTTGATAGTCGGAAGCTGGGCCGTAGTTACCGGCAGCACGATCTTTTTTGTGATGCATTTTCGCGGCTGGCTGAAATGGCGTCGCGAAGAACGCGAGCGTGGGTTTATGACGACACAAGAGGTAAATGTCGCGAAATGAAATTAGAAATTTTTCAAGTTGATGCATTTACGAGCAAACCTTTTGGCGGAAATCCGGCGGCGGTCGTTCCGCTTGACGCCTGGCTGCCGGACGAGGTTATGCAGAATATCGCGCTCGAAAACAACTTGAGCGAGACGGCTTTTTTTGTAAAGAGCGACAATGCTTATGACCTGCGTTGGTTTACGCCGACGTTTGAGATCGACCTGTGCGGACATGCGACGCTGGCGAGCGCGTATGTGATTTTTGATCTGCTGAAGTTGGAAGAAACACGGATTAAATTTAGTTCACAAAAGAGCGGCGAGCTTGGGGTCGAGAAGAACGGAGACGTCTTGACACTCGATTTTCCGTCGCGTCCGCCCGTCGCATGCGAGGCTCCCGAAGGCTTGTTCGAGGCCATCGGCAAGACGCCGCGAGAGGTCTTGAAGTCGCGCGACTACTTCCTGGTTTACGAAAGCGAACAGGATATATTGGACCTCAAACCTAATTTTTCAAAGCTGGCCGAGATACCGACGCACGCCGTGATCGTCACGGCAAAGGGCGAGACGAGCGACTTTGTCTCGCGATTTTTCGCACCTGAGGCTGGTATTAACGAAGATCCGGTAACCGGTTCGGCACACTGCAACCTGATCCCTTATTGGGCGGAAAAACTAGGCAAGACGGAGATGTTTGCTCGGCAGGTTTCAGCCCGCGGCGGTGAATTGTTCTGCGAACTTTCGGGCGACCGCGTAAAGATCGGCGGCAACGCAACGCTGTATTTGAAAGGGGAAATATATGTCGAAGCCGGAAGCGAAAAAAGCGTTGGAGCTTGAGATCAAACTGGCGAAACCCGGTGATGAAGAAATTATTTCGTCGCTGATATTCGAGGCATTTTCGCCGTTTCGCAATGAATATACGCCGGATGCCTTCGCTTATACGGCCGTAAGCGCTGAAACGGTTCGCGGTCGATTTTCGGAAGGCCCGATGTGGCTCGCCTATATCGGCGACGAGCCGGTCGGAACGGTTTCCGGTTTGCCGGAAGATGAGAGATTTTATATCCGCAGCATGGCCATAAAGCCTTCGGTTCAACGCGGAGGAATTGGGCAGCGGCTGCTTGAAACGTTGGAAATGTTTGCACGAGAAGCCGGATATAAAAAGTTATATCTCTATACTACATTCGTTCTTCCGGCAGCGAAACGGCTTTATGAAAAGAATGGATTTTACGTATTGAGAGAAACGCCGCCCGAGGAATGGTACGACATGGGCGGTCTGGAGATGGAGAAGAATATCGCTCGATGATCGAGGAAATAAAGAACGAACTTTCGCGAATCCAAGACCGAAGCGATATCAAGATTCTCCTAGCTGTTGAAAGTGGTAGTCGCGCGTGGGGATTTGAATCGACCGACAGCGATTGGGATGTTCGATACGTTTACGTTCATAGTGTGGATTGGTATCTGAGAATTGATCGGTATAAAGATTCGCAAGAGGAAATCTTGCCAAACGATATCGACCTTTCGGGTTGGGAACTTCGAAAAGCGTTGGGGTTGTTTCGTAAATCGAATCCTCCGTTGTTGGAATGGTTGCGGAGTCCGATCGTTTATCTCGAACAGTTCTCGACGGCGGCTGAGATGAGAGATTTGAGTGAGAAGTATTTCAATCCAAAGTCGTGCATGTATCACTATTTGAGCATGGCAAAGGGAAACTTCAACGAGTTTTTGAAAGATCGCGACTTGGTAAAAAGCAAGAAATATTTCTATGTGCTCAGACCTATTTTAGCTTGTGATTGGATAGAGATGCGAAATAGCTTTCCACCGATGGAATTTCAAAAACTCGTCGATGCACAAGTGACAAACACGCAGTTGAAAGAAGAAATAGAAAGGTTGTTGGCACGGAAAATGGCCGGCGAAGAACTTAGAGAGGAAGAGCCAATTAAATTGCTGAATGACTTTCTCGCGGAGAGAATCGGGGTTCATTCCGAACACGTCGGCGAAATCGACACGGTTGACAGACCACAAACGGAAATGCTCGATCAGCTTTTTCGGAGCACGCTAAAAGAGGTTTGGAACTGAATTTATGTTACTGGAAGTTAAAGACTAACACGCAGATATTGATGCTCAGGAAATTTGAAAGACTCGGATTAAAAAGAACGAGATTGAATATGGAATTAGCCGCTTCTGATAAAAGCAAGATCATTGAGATTTGCAAGCAGAATGACATCTCGTTTTGTGCACTGTTCGGTTCGTTTGCACGCGGGGAGGCCGACGAGAACAGCGACATCGATTTGCTTGTACGTTTTTCCAAACCGATCGGATGGAAGTTTTATGGAATCGCTGAAGATCTGCAGGATCTTTTGGGAAGGAAGGTAGATCTGGCTACCGACAGCATGCTGAATAAATACATTCGTGAGAGTGTGTTGAATGATCTGCAGGTGATCTATGACGAAGCCAAATAATGTTGATCGGCTAAAACATATTCTCGATGCAATAGCGAAGATCGAGAGGTATTTGCATGGGCTGGATTCGGAAATATTTAGAAGTAATGAGCAAAAGATCGACGCAGTGGTCAGGAATATTGAAATAATTGGCGAGGCCGCCGCTTGTCTGACTAGAGATTTGAAAGCGAAATATCCAGAGATCGAATGGCGCATCGCAACCGCGACACGCAATCGCCTTATTCATGGCTATTTCGATATTGACGCGAACATTATTTGGGACACATGTGAAAACGATTTGCCGAACTTTAAGTCTGCGATCGAGAAGGTATTGAAAGAACTGGATAGTTAATTATGTTGCTGGAAGTTAAAGATTTATATGCCGGGATCGACGGCAAGGAAATATTGAAGGGGCTGAATCTTCAGGTTAAAACCGGCGAGGTTCACGCGATCATGGGGCCGAACGGGTCGGGAAAATCGACCTTGGCAAAGGTTTTGGCTGGGCATCCGAGCTATGAGGTGATGAAAGGCGAAGTGCTTTATGAGGGCAAAAATCTGCTCGACCTTGAACCGGATGAAAGAGCTCGTGACGGCGTTTTTATGGCGTTTCAATATCCGGTCGAGGTGCCGGGCGTTTCGAATTCGCAGTTTCTGCGGCTTGCCTATAACC
>JBOGOW010000106.1:0-9700 GCA_050748285.1 Pyrinomonadaceae bacterium | reverse complement strand
GTGCATACCGAGTAGCCCCATTTCCATGAGCACGTCAGCGATATTCCGCTTCCGGATCTCGCCGTAGTAATATGCGGCTATCTGCTCGTACTCGAACTGACCAGCGTCGGGGCTTGCAATCGCTTTGACGCAGCGGACGAACTCCCGTCCGTCTTCCTCATTCCCGAGTACTCGAACCGCATATTCGAGCGACATTATCCGCACGCGATCGATCGCGTCGGGTTCGAGCTCACCCGCTATTCTTACGACGACATCGCCGAGAATTGCAAACTCCTCGAGCTCCATTCGGCGAAGCGGATTGTTTGCCAGATGTGAGCACCAGTCCTGCATTGGAGAGCCGGTGTTGGGCGGCGAGAATGCCAGGATCGGATTCTGCGGAGCGAATTTTCGAAGCTGTTCGATGTTCAATTGTTCTGCCATAACTTCCTTTTTCCGGTTTGAAAGATCCCGGAGAAAACGCGTCATAATTGAGGGCAGCGTTCTCAAAGCCCTGAATAAAATCACTTTCATTCAGGCTCGAAAATCCCTCTCAAGTTGAGGCGGAAATGACGTGAGATAGACGGCGGAACTAACCTCCAGACGAAGCCAGTTCGGCTAACTTCTGTTGCAGAAAGGCGAAAGTTCGCGGTGCTCTCTTCTCGAGCTGCGCCCGACCGGTTCCGAGACCGTCCGCGGGAACGACGATCACGCGAATTGCATCCGTGATAGCATTTGTGATCTCGACAAATGCAGAATCGATGGCGGTCTTATTCTGTTCGAATTCATCATCCGAAAAGAAAGCATTTTCGGGCGTAGCTCGGACTCTTCTTGGTTGGGATACCGATGGCATTCGGTTCGCCACGCATCGCAACCGCCTGGCCGCCATAACCTCGACGTTCCAGGTTATCGCCAAAAAGAAACAGCCTGTCGCGGTTCGCTCTGACATATTTGCGGGTAACAAAAGTTCTTAGCTCAATTCTGTGCTTCATAGACGTTCCTAGCCGCAAGGCTGCTTCACAAGGGGCGGACCACCGCCAAATTCTCGGGGTGAAAACCTGATTGCGATGGTCCGATGGTGGACGGGGGGTGTAGGCAGGTTGAGATCTTCGATCAGTATGCGGCGGCCTGTTGAATCTCGGCCGGCATCTCCGCAGGCGGCGGCATGGCGGCCGCGTCCATTCCTTCGCCATCCTGTTTGCCGGTGAGGAACTGGAACTCCTGCAGAACGATCTCCGCACCCGACTGCGGTGAGTCATTCCTGTCTACCCAGGGGTTAAACGTAAGCCGCCCCTGGACGTAAAGCCGATGGCCTTTACGAACATAGCGGGCTATCGTCTCCGCCTGCTTGCCAAACGCGGTCACGCGAAACCAGTCGGTCTTTTCCACCCGACCATCCTGCGTGTTCTTGAACGTATTTGAGGCGATCGAGAAGTTGGCGACAAATGTACCGTTGTCGGTGATCTTGGTTTCCGGCTCCTTGCCGAGGTTTCCGATAAGCGAAATGTTTGCTGACATTGTTATTCTCCTGTTAGTTATTGATTTCTGAGTGTTCTGAGCGGCACGACCCAATGACCGACTCTTAAGTGTCTCTCGCAGCCGTCATCGAGCCGTAATCTGTCCGCCGCTTATATTTTGGTTTCACTTCGGACGAACTCTTGGGTTAGTTAAAGCCGTCGCCGCGAGATTTGCACCAGCCGGGTCGTTGATGCCCCGGTTGCCGCAGATCAACTTTTCAATCCTTCGAAATAAATTTTTCCGTCGCTTCCATGCCAACAGCCCTGTTTTTCTTGCCGGAGTTATGGTCTTTGCTCTATGTGACAAGAAGCTTCCAGGTGGATCCAATCAATTATTGATGAACTATGCCTGGTCCTTTCCCGAGCGATCCCCGGCCGCGGGGCAGGTAATTCGAACTGTTCGGGATCAGACCCGAGGGCATTGCCTGAGGAATCGAGCTTGGTCGCGGGTAGAGGTTAAGAGCGGGGAGGGGTGTGCTAACAATACCGTTGGATAATTTTTGCACCAGGCTGGTTTATTTATGCACCAACCGGTTGAAATATGAACCCTTTTCTGTGTCCAAGGTCTCTTTAGTTTCCCGGCCCCGCGCGGCTAATGCAAGGGGGATCTGGCTTCTTATAACCGAAAATTAGGATTCGCCATCAACGGCGAGAGTTCTGCGCCATTGACCAAGATGAATGGTCGTGAGGAGCGGGAACATAAAAGCTCGCAAATCAATCGCGGCGGTATGAGTTTTGCATACATCAGTTCACCAAGGAGGAGAGATCAAGAAAGTCGAGGCTGGGAAGCTGTTTGAGATTTTCCCGATCGTTTTGAGAATGATTTAGTATTTGACGTTTTGTTTTCCGGGTAGCACAATTTAAATGACGCTTTCGGTGATTCCCATTGGCTTTCCGCGTTGGAAATGCCTGATTCCCTTACCGAATTCTCTTTCAAAATTCAAACCCTTCCGAGGGTAGCGATTATGTTTTGACTTGGCACCTCACTGGTTCCGATGATTCTCGTGAATGCTCCGTTTTCGGAACTCTAAGACGACCTTACCAACTCTCGCTGGTCCGCTCGATTGCGGCCGGCTATGGACTTTGAGGAATGGAAAGGTCGATCCGCCAAAAAAGTAGACCGAAATCGCTATCCGACGATGGGTCGGGAAACGGCGACTTTTATAGCGAGGGCTTCTTCGCCGACATTCTGCGGCTTGCGAGGCGGATCGCGTATGGGCGAATTCCTGAGTCTCGGACGGCTGATATTCTCGATATAAGTCAAGAAGTCTCGCTCCGATTGTGGAAATGGCGGGAAGAGTACGAAGAAAAGAGCGAGGCGATGTCTGACAAGGATTGGAATTCGTTTGCGGCCCGAACCACGCACAATGAAATAAATCGATATTTCTCCCTTCAAATGAAAACGAATGAGGTGCCTCTGGAAGAGGCAGAGTCGACCCCGTCGAGTGCCGTGGGCGGGAACACCGATATTGAGATCGTTTCGATGGCGAAAGAGTTGTGGCAAGGGATTTGCTTACTCACTCTTTATCAAAGACGCTCACTGCTGCTGCATTCGTCTGATTTGATTATCTATTTAATGGTGTGCGGCATTGAAGATACGACGATAGCGGACACTCTCGGGTTTCGCGGCGACCAATGGACCGAGATGATCGAACGCCTTCCGCTTAACGATACAGAAATAGCGAAGTTAGAAACGGAGAGCCGCTCGCATGGCGGCCGAAATCAAAAAGTGAACGCGAGGGCGATAAAGAAGGCGAGATTTGACGCCCGGAAGAAACTGAAGGATCTAGTGAAATGAGTAACGATGCACATTTGGACATATCCGAGATCATGGCGTTTCGTCAGGCACCGAGGAACAGGCAATGCAGCAGGACCATGCGCCATCTGTTGAAGTGCTCCGATTGCCGAAGTCTTCTCTCCATGCCGACCATACAAGAATTCCGCAGAGCGGTTTTCAACGAGCCCGAAGACTTGCGGAATCCGGAGTCGACGGATCGCTCCATTGTCGGCCGCCTTCTCGCAGCGGTATGGCTTTCGACCGAAAGAGGTCTCTCGATCCTGCCGACAAGATCCGCCGCAGTCGCTGGCCTTCTAATTCTCGCGACCGTGGGATTCTCATTGCTCATCCTCGTTCCACAATTCACGCCCACAAACAACGAAGTGGCCGCCGCAGGGGATGGAGCGGAAACGTATTCATCGAACGCCGTGGCGCTCTCAAGTGACGAACCGGATCGAAGGACCGGTTCCGGAACCGAGGAAGAAAACAGAATAAAGGAACGTCATTCGAATCGTCCGCCGGAGAACATCGATCGGATGTCCAGCCGAGGGCGGGACAGGAAGCTTCTCGGTAGTTCCGAACGGTCGCCGTCAAAACGGGTACTCGCTGATTCCCAAACCCGAGGGTCAATAAAGCCGTGCAGTGAATCTGCTTCTGTAGTGGTCGAGCTTGGCGGGACCGAAACAGGCGTGCGACTGAGCTGGCAAAAGGTTGCGGGAGCCCTCGCGTATACCGCGTATTTGTCGGATCTGGACGAGCGACTCATCGACCAGTTCGAAACTGGCGAAGCAATGTCCCGTTCGATCACATCGAATCTCGGTCCCGACACCACATACAAATGGACGCTGATTGTGGACTTAAAGAACGGGAAAAGGATTCAGGTCACAACCCGAAACTTCAAACCAAGTGAACTGATCAAAAGTTCTGACAAGATCCGAGCGGTTCCGCTTCGAAACCGATCAGTGGCCAGTATTGTCCGATGTACGGAGGATAAATAGATGAACGGAATGCCGATAAGCCTTTTCACCGCGCGACAGTTTTCCGTGTTTCAGACTAGTCTCGCTTTCGCCGTCGCGCTGATCTTCGCCTTAGTTTCAAATGTCCGTGCCCAGTCACCCGAGGATTACGCCGTTCCCTCCAATATTAAGACTGAGGGTATTCCTACGATAAAAAAAGCAGATGTGGACCATTTGTTCTTCGACCCGTCGGCGACCCGCAGCAACCTGATCTGGGATGTTGACCGAACAAATCGAACGTTGCTAGTCACCGATGCAAAAACGAATGTGTACCGGCTCGGTTCGCCCTTGGCAATACCTGAGCTATTGATCGACGGCCGCGTACCGAACACCGTCCGCGTCAATCCGAAAGGCGGATCGTTTGCCTTCAACGATGATAAGGCGGACGCCGACAATTTTGAGCTTTATCTCCGGACCAATAACGGGGATGTCAGAAAGCTATCGAGTTTTACCGGAAAGGACGAGTCGGTCGAATCGCTGGCTTGGGACCGCAGAGGTGAGACTCTCTTTTATACTCAGATCGATTACGACGCAAAGACAAGCAAGGTGTGTAGACACGATCTTTCGGCAAGTCAGTGTTTCGTTTCAGAACTCAAAGGGATATGGAACGTCATCGATGTGGACGATGGGAAGCTACTGCTGAAATACTGGAAAGCTTCGTCAAATCAAAGCCTGCATCTCTACGATTTAGTTTCCAAGAGGTTAACGGCGTTGAATGAGACGGGAAATGCACCAAAGGGATTCTTTGGCAAAGGGTATGTGTTCTGGATCGCCGAGGCCGCAGCCGAATGTTCTTCCGATCCTTGCCTTCTCTCGATGGATCTAAAGACGGGTTCAAGGAAACCGGTCGGACTGCCTAAGGACATCAACGACCTGCAAGACATCAAGATTTCTCCAAACGGCCAATCCTACCTCATTCAGGAATCGCGGGACGGGATTGACAACTTGCGGATCGGAAAACTCAAGAACAGCAAAATCGTCGATCAGGTTCGGCCATTTGTCGAAGGCTGCTATGTTATTTGGAACACAAGGTGGATCTCCGACACGGAGGTCGTGTATACGACCGAGAATGTCGGCAAACCTGCTTCCATAGAATCTTTCGATCTGAAAACGCGCAATACCATCACCTGGACAAAAGAGCGAGTTCCTAAACAATTCGAGGGCAAAACGCGTCCGCCCGAAGTCATCCGGTGGAAGTCTTTTGACGGCAAACTGATCTCGGGCTATGCCATTCGGCCAAGTGCTGAGGTCGAAAAATCACCGGTTCTTATCTTCATCCACGGCGGGCCGCAGACCATTGACCGGCCGACCTTCAATTCTCAGGACCTCCGGTTCGTCGCAAATTTCGGGTTCACGATCATTCACACCAACATCCGCGGTTCGAAGGGATTTGGAAATGAATTCATGGACGCAGATAACGGCGCGAAACGAGGGGACGCGATCCGGGATATCCGTTCACTTCTCGACTGGATCAGAACTCAACCCGGGCTCGATTCGGAGCGAGTCTTTGTCCGCGGGGAGAGTTATGGGGGCTTTGTAGCTCTCGCGGCGGCTCTACAGGAACCGCAGCGTATCAAAGCCGTTATCGCCGAATATCCGCTGGTCTCGATCAGGGGATTTCTATCTCAGAGCTGGATAGACGAGTTTGCGATAAACGAATACGGCGATCCGAAGGACGAGAAACTAATGAAACAGCTTGACGAGCTTTCGCCATTGGGCAACGCATCACGATGGAATTCGATGCCGCTGTTCCTGACGCGAGGCAAGCTCGACGCAAGGGTCCCCGAGAGGGATGTTCTCGGTCTCAAATCCCAATTACAGGGATTGGGAACCGAGGTTTGGTTCATATACGCCAACGAAGCGGGACACGGCGTTGGAGGCCGGTATGTCACCGCGGCGATGTATGAGTTCTTGAAAAAACAATTAAGGAGAAAAGAGAATAAATGAAAAAGCTAAAACCACTTCTATTAACATTGGTACTTTCGACGCTGCTCACCGGCAACCTACTGGCAAATGGCGCCGGTTATCAGGGCGGAGCCGCAGTTCAAGGCCTGCTTGAATATGCGTTCGGCCAAGCCCTTATGCTTCTTAGAGGGGACAGCTGTCCGCTTCGGCAATGCACTAACTGTCGGCCTAACGATGAGATGGATGACAATGGCAACTGCCGTCCCCGCGAGGATTGAGATCAAGATGAGGATCGTCAAACGGCAGTTTCGACCAGCATTCTCGACCAAGCGGCTTTTAACAGTCTGCTTGATGCTGATGACGGTCGAAACCGCCTTCACCATAGCTCAACCTTCGTCTCTTGATAGAATCGAGCGCCATTTCAACAATGGGCATTTTACTCAAGTCGTCGATAGTATTCTGATCGAGATCGCAAGATCTCGCAGGGCGGGCGATCACGCAACGGCGGCAAATGCGGGTATATTGGCGTCGAGGGCGCTTATGCAGCTCGAGCGATACGATGCCGTGCCCAAACTGTTGGACGAAGCGATGTCGGATGCCTTACAGGCGGAGAACGCTAGATCAGGTGCCGCAGTGTACTTTGCCCGAGCTGCACTTATGCGAACGCGGCGGGATTTTCGAGCGGCGGCCGATCTTGCAGGAAAAGGACTGGCGGCGGCTCCAAACGACCGGCAAGTTGAACTCGAATACCACCTTGCGATCGGGAGGGTGCTCTATTCGTCCGGTTATGATATTGCTGCGATTGTTTGGCTGGAAAAGGCGGAACGGATGTTACATGCGTTCCCGCGATCGGCACTTCAACTCGAGGTGATGCGTCTTCTCAGCCAAGCCTGGTGGTCAAAATTTGATTATTCAAAGGCTTTAACATACGCGAAAAGAGTGACGGAGATCTCAGAAAAGTCAGAGTTCCGATACAAGTACCGTCTCAGCCTGTACGACCACGCGATGTTGCTGAATGCGACAGGTCAGAAGCGAATGAGTCATTCCTTGCTTGAAAAGGGACTCGGACTTACTTTTGCCGCGAAGGATGATTATCAAAGCTGTCTGTTCCTTTCATCATTACTGCTGAGTTCGCTTTATGAGGGTAACATTGTTTCTGCGCGAAAACAGCTTGACGAGCTTGAGCAACGTGATGCGGAGAAGAGATTCGCCTTCGAGGCCCTACTCGGAAGGGCGGTTGTTGCGTCATTCGAAGGAAGGAACGCTCTTTCCGACGAGTACTTCAATCGGTTAGGCCGTCTTAAGAATCATTCTGACTATATGGCCCCGTATTGGAAAGCAACCATAGCCGAGCGGACAAAAAATTGGGAAGGATTGTTGGCACAAAGCATTGTACTCCGGGACCTATACGAACGGGATAATTTCCTTGAAAACTTGCCAGGCATTTACCTAGGCTTCGCGAAAGCGCATTGGGGAATGGGCAGACGCGAGCCTGCACTTGAAAATGCCCGAAGATCCGCTTCAATGATCAATAACGTCCGACGTACAAATGACGTTTCGCTCTCGCTTGGGATGCTCGAAACGTATCATTCAGTCTATCGCCTCTTGGCCGAGTTAGAGTCCGCCCTAGATGGCGCGGATGGAGCAAGGAAATCATTCGAACTCGCCGACTATCTCAAGGCTATGGTACTCAGGGATCGGATCGAGAACTCCGCCGTGCGCCCTCGTCCGGAATTGTCGCCCGACATTCGTAGGCGGGCGGAAGACCTTTCAAGGAAATTTCTGCTTGGTATCGACACGGGAAGCGAACTCGCAAAGTTGGAAAGAACTACGAGCGATGCAATGCCCGATTCTTCAGTACACATTCCTGACCTTCGTCAGCTTGATACCCTCGAAGATCTGTCGAGGACCGCAATTGCTTCATACCTGTTCACCACAAGCGGAGAATTGCGCGCTTATGTGTGGGAAAAAGGAAAAGGTACGCGAACAGTCAACCTGCAAGTCTCCGAGCTCGATGCACAAATGATGGCTGCGTCGGCCCGCAAAAGGATCCGTGACTTAGTCTTCTTCAAGAAGGACGGAAAAGAGATATACGATAAGCTCCTCGCTCCGCTATCTCTAACGGCGGAGCATTTAATAATCATTCCCGACAAATCGCTTTGGAAAATCCCCTTCCATGCGCTAAGCCATGACGGCGCATCCTATCTCATCGAAAAGACTCTGGTGACCTACGCACCGTCCGCTGCAATGTTGAATGCTGTATTGACCAAAAAAGTTCCGACGCGAGAAACGATCCAAGTATTTGCAAACGACTCGCATCAGGGTCGGTATTTACTACATGTGAACAAAGAAGCGGAAAAAGTTGCAGCTATGATGGGAGTTCGTCCGTTTCTAGGATCGCCTCCAACAGAATTCCTGAAGAATTCGGACCGATCTGACATCTTACATTTCTCGATGCACGCGCAGGCCGACGCCGAAGAGCCCCTCAGCTCTTTTCTTGGCTTTAAGTCGTCAAACACGAACGACGGACGCGTTTCGGTTGAAGACCTTTTAAAAGTCCGCCTCAAACCAGGAAATCTAGCGTTTGTCGCATCCTGTGACACAAACAACGTGCTAAATGGTGAAGGTGTAGTCAGCATTCCTTGGGCGATGCTCGGTTCCGGAAGCACAACCGTCATCTCGGCTCAGTGGGAAGCAAACGACAGATCGGCAGGCGTCTTTGTGGAAAAGTTCTACAAAGCTTATCGGAAAGAACAGTCAGCTGCCAAGGCACTACAGTCGGCTGCTTTGGCAATGATCGGAGATAAGTCGGGTGGGTTTCACGAGCCGTACTATTGGGCCACTTTTAACCTTCTAGGTGACTTTCGATGAATGCCAAAATAAGGCAATTAATCGATGGCGGGTTTGAAAGATATCTAAGCACAGCATTTTTAAAGAATCGATTTTTCAGGGGGCGGGCCGACCTATGGTTACCCGCCCCCGTCATACCCGAAGCATCGATTCCCATTGACACCGCGGATATTCCAACACGCAAATGCCCGCCTAAGGATCAGCGACAAAGTCGAGGTTCGTGACTTCGTCGTTGACCGAAACGACAACCGCCGACGGTTCGAAACGGTAGCGTTTCGATCTGATGCTTAGAATGTAGGCCTCCCCCGCCATCACATCGAAGAATCGGTAGTAGCCGAAAGAGCTGGTAATCGCCCGCCGAACGTTGCCGTGCTGATCCGTCAGGGTCAGAATTGCGTTTCTGATGCCGCGCCCCTCGGCCGTAAGCACCCGTCCCGTGATATTCACCGCTGCCGCGGTCGGGGCCAGTTCTCCGGCTGTCCAAGCAGAGGAAATTCCAATTCCACCCACGAAGATGGTATTGGCGGCGGGGTCGATACACGGGCTGCCATTGCCCGGGCAGGGCGTTCCGTTCTGAAACAATGCGCTTGAGCCCCCGACCACCCGGATCGTACGGTAGCTCGCTTCGACGCCACCGATATCCGTTTGCAGGTAATTGA
>JBOGOW010000105.1:0-9725 GCA_050748285.1 Pyrinomonadaceae bacterium | reverse complement strand
CGCTTGAATTGTGCATGTTTGATAAGCCGGTGATCAACGTCGGCTATAACCCGCCTTCGGTCCCGGACGGTGAGCTGAAATATGCAGACTATTACGAATTTGATCACTACAAACCGGTCGTCGAAAGCGGTGCGGTTAAAGTAGCCGGGAGCCTGGAGGAAATGCGCTTAATGATCGGGAACCTGCTCGCGCGACCGGAAACCGACCGGAAATGCCGACATGAACTGATCGAAAAAATGTTTGGTTCGACGCTGGACGGCAATTCTGGCAAACGGGTTGCGGAAACGCTCCTCAATATAGCCAATCGTCGGAACTAAAATCTTCGATTTATGGACAATTGTACTGTTTCCATTGTTACGCCGACCTTTTACCGTCCCGAAGAGGTGAAAGGTTTGCTCGAAAATATTTCCGCACAGTCTGTTTTGCCTTTGGAATTGATTCTGATCGACGGTGCTCCGACGAACGAAGACGCAACTGAAAAATTAGTTGCTGAATTTAAGGACGATTTTCCTTTTCTCGTGAAGTATTTCCGCCGGAATGGAGGAACTGCCGTCCAAAGAAATCACGGAATCGGCGCGGCGCGCGGAGATTTTGTGGCGTTTGTCGATGATGACGTCCGCCTGGATGAAAATTTTTTGAAACGCTCTCTTGAAATTTTTGAGGGCGATCAAGAGGCGAAGATCGGCGGTGTTGTCGGTTTTCGAACAAACGAACAGTTCGACTCGGACAGCTCGCAGCGATGGCGTTGGTACAAACGTTTGGGATTGCTTTCGACGTTTGAACCGGGAAGATATGATTTCGAATCCGGATATCCGATAAACACCAGTATGCAGCCGCCTTTTTCGGGCACGCGTCACGTTGATTTTATGACTACGGCGTGTGCTGTTTGGCGTCGGGAAGTGTTTGATTCCGGTTTGCGTTTCGACCCGTTTTTTCAGGACTATGGCGTTTTGGAAGATGCGCATCTTTCATTGCGGGCCGGTCGTAAATGGAAGCTGCTGCAGTGCGGCGACGCTAAGTGCGAAGAGCTGCGTTCGCCCAAAGGCAGGGTGAATCAACGTAAGATCGGGTACAAATGTGTAGCGAATTACTATTATGTCTTTCGCGATATTGCCGGCCCGCTTACTTTTCGACATCAGCTGCGTTTCTGGCGATTTCAAGCCTTTGAGTTATTTAGAATCGGCATATCGGCAGTGAGAAGGCGAAGGTGGGGCGATGTGATGGATCTGGTCGGGCGGTTTGAAGGGATGTTCTCGGTTGCATTAAGAGCGAAACGATCCGTTCGAGACCTTGAAAGTACTTCCTCCGGCTAGAACTAAATATTCCACGTCGCGATTGTCCGCTTGCTTGATACAAAGTGCAGAATGAAACTCGCCGTCGTATCCCACAAATTATGTTGGCCCTCTGCAAGTTCGCCGACGGGCTTTGCCACCGACGGTGGATTTCCTTTACAAATCGAAGCCATTTCTGAGCTTTTTGACGAAACATCGGTAGTAGTGCCGACTGAAAAGTTTGGGTCTGAGGGCCTGTCGCCAATAAAAGGCATCGGAATGAAGGTTGTTCCGTTATCAATGCCGAGCGGGCGAGGGCTGCAAAGAAAACTTGGATTCCCATTTTGGCTTATTAGGAATAGCAGAGTAATTTGGAAGACCGTGCGGGAATCTGACGCCGTCCACACCCCCATTCCCGGCGATGTCGGAACGATAGGAATGCTGTTCGCTTTGCTAATGCGAAAGCCTCTTTTCGTTAGACACTGCGGAAACTGGCTGGTCCAGAAAACCGTTGCCGAACGTTTTTGGAAATGGAGCATGGAATATTTTGGCGGAGGCAAAAATGTGATGCTGGCGACCGGCGGATCTGCCGATCCGCCATCGCAGCGTAATGAGAATATTAAGTGGATATTTTCTACATCGCTAAAGCGCGAACAGTTAGCGAACGGAAAATCCAAAGAACTTCCCGGAGATGGTCGAGTTCGATTAGTGATTGCATGTCGCCAGGAAGAGAGAAAGGGAACGGATATTGTAATTGCCAGCATGCCATCGATTTTGCGCTCCATTCCAAACGCTACATTGGATGTAATCGGTGATGGTGCTCTGTTGCCCAAATTAAAAAAACAGGCAATCAGTCTGGGTTTGAATGACAACATACGATTTCACGGCAAGGTTGTGCACTCCAAAGTTATCGACTTGATGAGTAAAGGTCATTTGTTTTGCTATCCAACTAATGCATCAGAAGGTTTTCCTAAGGTCGTTCTTGAAGCTCTCGCCAGCGGCCTGCCAGTTATAACAACAAAGGTTTCTGTGCTCCCCGACCTGATCCGATCAGGCGGCGGGGTCATACTAAATTCACCGAATGCATCCGGGCTGGCCGAGACAGTTCTAAATATCTGTTCCGATAGTGCAAAGTATGAAGAAATGTCGTCAATGGCGATTGAGGTTGCTCGGCAATATAGCCTCGAAAGCTGGCGTGATTTTATCGGTGAAACTCTTCGAGATGCATGGAATGTGCGTTCTCTTTCGAACCTGACCGAATCCAGGAGGCGAATACTCAACGCATGAAAATCGCCTTTCTTGCCGGCACACTCGGACGCGGCGGTGCAGAAAGGCAATTGACTTTTATGCTTCGGGCTCTTCGCAATGCAGGGATCGAAGCCCGGGTTTTGTCCCTCACAAAAGGTGAGGCATTCGAAAAGGAAATAATCGATTTGGGTTTTGATGTTGAATGGATCGGCAACTCAGAAAACAGGTTGGCAAGACTGGCAAGCCTGATTTTAAATATTCGAAAACGTCCGATTGACATCCTTCAAAGTTCACATTTTTACACGAACATTTATGTCGGACTCGCGGGGAAAGTTTTAGGCGTCAACAATATTGGTGCAATTCGGAATGATCTTGTGAGCGAAATCGCCGCCAATGGAAAACTTGGAAAGCTGCAATTGAAACTGCCGCAGAATCTCATTGCCAATTCCAGACTTGCGGTCGAACGCGCAATTGCCGGCGGTATAGATTCAAAAAAAATCGACTTTGTGAGCAATGTTGTAGAGATCAAGAATGGATCAACCGGTGTTGGGAAGGCGGTGCTGGATAAAAATAAAATAAGTGTTCTATTTGCCGGCCGTTTGGTGCAGCAAAAACGACCGGAATTGTTTATTGAGATGGCTTCGCGATTGCGTGAAAGTCAATCGGGAACGAATTTTGAATTTATTATTGCAGGAAGTGGACCACTTCGACCCGAACTCGAAAAGAAAGCACGCGACCACGGTATTGACGAAACAGAACTCATATTCCTTGGCGAACAACCCAACATGAACGATGTCTATGACAAAGCGGACATGCTGGTTCTTACCTCATCGCATGAAGGCACGCCTAACGTGATATTGGAGGCAATGTCGCATGCACTGCCTGTGGTCGCAACAAAAGTTGGCGGCGTTTCCGAAGTGGTTCCGGAAGGTTGTGGCGTTCTTGTTGACCCGAATGATTTTGAGGAATTATGTAAGGCGGCCTCTACATTAGTGCAAAATCGCGAGCTGCGGCACTCGATGGGACACAAGGCACAAGAATATGTCAGGAAAAACCATTCGATCGGTTATTTACAAGATAAGCTGACGTCTATTTACGCGGGGTTATTGGAAAACAAGGGATCACATTGAGCGCAGAACTTTTAATCGATAAACCAAATTCGCTTTCAGCCGGCGTCCGTATTCTGGGTCGTCCGGCTGAGCGGGACTTCAAAGTGACATTACTCCTTGCTTTGGCTCACTTGCCCTTGGGGATCGTGCTTTACAATTCCGGCCCGCTGGCAATTCTACACCCTTTGGTCGTTTTTGGGTTTGGGATGTTTCTTGCGGTAAAAAAACAAGTCGCCATGGCAAATGTCGTACTTGTTGTCGGTTATATTATTGGCGCCGAAGTGCTGTGGCGAATGGCCGGTATTCCGGTCTTTTGGGAATCGGGCAAATATATGTCTGCAGCCATACTGGTCGTGGCTTTGGTCAGACGCCGTCGGTTTCAAATTCCGATGGTTCCGTTGGCATATTTTGCATTTTTGCTGCCGAGTTGTGTCCTTGCTCTGGTGGAATCCAATCCGTCCAGTGTAATCGCCACTATTAGTTTCAATATGTCGGGGCCGATGCTGCTTGTAGTTTCCTGCTGGTTTTTCCAAAATACGCGGCTGCGTCCGTTTCAGTTCAAGCGAATGCTGATAGCGGTCATATTGCCGCTGTTGAGCATAGCTCTTACAACTTTATTCTATACGGTTACGAGTGAGGACCTTCAATTTACCGGAGAATCAAACCTCGCTACAAGCGGCGGTTTTGGGCCGAATCAAGTTTCGTCGATGTTGGGTCTTGGTGTTTTTCTCTCATTGACCGGCTTTATCTTGTTTGAAAAGCGTTTTCGATTCAGTTCATTTTTCGGGATTTCCTCACTTTTTTTGGCTGCCATGTCTGTCATGACCTTTTCTCGAGGTGGTTTATACAATGCGATAGGCGGAATTATTATTCTCTCCATATTTCAGTTTCGGGACGTTTCAACGAGTCTAAAGCGACTTGCTCCGGTGCTGATCCTGGGCACGGTATTTATATTGGTGATATTTCCTTATCTAAACGCTTTCACAGACGGTGCACTCGGAGACCGATTTGAAGACACGGGAACAACAAATCGCTGGGAAATTATGCAGGCGGATACTGAGATATTTTTAGAAAATCCTTTGTTCGGCGTAGGTGTTGGTGAAGCCTACGACAATCGAAAACGATTTCTTGGCGGAGTTGGTGCAGTGAGCCATACCGAGTTTACGCGATTACTGTCGGAGCATGGAGCTTTCGGACTGGCTGCCCTGGCGGCCTTCGCAGTTATTGGATTTATAAATCTTCGAAGGCCGAATTCTAGACCTGGGAAGGCCTTCATCGCGGGGGCGATCGCGTGGTCCTTCTTTTTTATGATGAATGCCGGGATGCGGCTTGCCGCGCCCTCATTAATGTTGGGCCTGGCATATGTGACCATCGCCAGCCTTCGAATGAGACTGCCATCCGTCTCGATGAAAGAGAGTAGGCAGCCTGTAAAAATGCGGTTCGCTGCCGGATCGGCCGGTAGTTTCTCAAAAACCCAATAACCGTCGTTTTGAAAAACCGTATGAAGCATCTGCGAATTTGTATTATTGGAAACATGTTGGGGCGAAACCCGGGGTATGTCACAACCCAGGGACACATATTGGCCGACCTGTTATCGGATAAAGGCTATTCGGTTATCAGCGCATCTTCAATGGTAAATCGCGTCCTCCGATTGCTCGATATCGTGGGGACGATTATTCGGAATCGAAAGAAGATCGATATTTTGATCCTTGAAGTTTATAGCGGAATGAACTTTTTGGTTGCCGATATTGTCGGCTATATGTCCCGATTCTTCGGATTTCCGACGATCTTTGTTCTTCATGGCGGCAACCTTCCTGAGTTCGCCAAACGCCATCCGCGTTGGACGAAAAGGGTGCTGGCGCGTGCTAATGAATTGGTTGCGCCTTCAAGATTTCTCGCCCGGGAATTACAAGACTTGGGTTTACCGATTGCAGTGATCCGCAATGTAGTCGATTTGAGCGATTACCAGTTTAAATTGCGTTCGGGTGTAAAACCCAAATTGATGTGGATGCGAGCTTTTCATGGGATCTACAACCCATGCATGGCTGTCAATGTATTTCAATCGATAAGGCGCAAATACCCGCTCGCGCGTTTGGTTATGGCAGGAATCGATAAAGGGCTTGAGCCCGAAATAAAGAAGATGGTTGACGAAATGGGGCTGCAGGATTCGGTTCGCTTTCCCGGTTTTCTAGATCAAAAAGCGAAGGCTCAAGAGTTTTCGAATGCAGATATATTTCTTAATACAAATCATATCGATAACATGCCTGTCGCGGTTCTTGAGGCTGGAGCAATGGGGCTGCCGGTTGTTGCAACTTGTGTTGGGGGCATTCCCGATCTTATTCAAAATGGAGAAAACGGGCTGCTCGTCCCGGATGGAGACGTTGAAGGAATGTCGAATGCCGTTGAATCGCTTTTGGAAAACTCCGAACTTGCTGAAAGACTTTCGATAAAAGGACGAAAAATGGCCGAACAATCTTCCTGGGAAATTGTGCGAACGGAATGGGAAGAACTTTTTGATAATATCCTTCGCGGCAAGAAAAAGTCAGGCTTCGTTAACTTGCCGATCAGCAGATATACAAATTCATGAGCATTTCGTTAAGCCTCTATCACCGATTGCCGGCATCGTCGCGCTCGATCGTCGCCAGCATGCGCGGCTTTTATCTGGGCTGGTGGCGATACGATAAACAGACAGAACGAATAGTCGAAGAGACTTTGGAGCGTGACTATTGGACAGAGAGCCAATGGGAAAAATGGAGCCAGGATCGATTATCTTTTGTTTTGTATAGATCTGCGACCAAGGTTCCGTATTACCGCGACATTTGGGCAAAGCGCCGCCGCAATGGAGACAGAGCGTCGCATGAATACCTTGAGAATTGGGATGTTCTCGAAAAGCAAACTCTGCGCGAACGGGCGGCGGAGTTCGTTGCTGACGATCAAGATCGAAAAAAGATGTACCGCGACCACACCAGCGGCACGACCGGTACTTCCCTCGACCTATGGATGACACGCGAGACGGTAAAATACTGGTACGCACTTTCAGAGGCACGATGGCGGCGTTGGTACGGCGTATCAAAAAAAGATCGCTGGGCGATATTGGGCGGACAGCTTGTAACGCCGGTCGCACAGACCCAACCCCCTTTTTGGGTGTGGAATGCGGGGCTGAACCAGCTTTATATGTCGAGCTATCATCTTTCGCCAAATAATCTAAAATTTTATCTCGAATCATTAAAAGAAAAGCGAATCCGCTACGTAGTCGGCTATTCTTCTGCGCTTTATTCACTCGCTCAAGCTGTAAGGGCCGAAAATCGAAAAGACATCCGGTTCGATGTTGTTATCACAAATGCGGAGCCGCTCTACGATTATCAAAGAGCACTTATTTCGGACGCGTTTGACTGTCCCGTAAAGGAAACATATGGAATGGCCGAAATGGCCGCGGCCGCAAGCGAATGTTCAAGCGGCAATTTGCACCAATGGCCGGAGGCCGGCGTGATCGAAAAAAATGTGAATAAAGGCAGCAGCCTTCCGCACGAATTTATTTGCACGGGTCTAGTTAATTCCGACATGCCGTTGATCCGGTATCGGATCGGCGACAGTGGAACGCTGTCGGATGAACTCTGCGATTGCGGCAGGACGCTGCCTTTAATTGGTAAGGTCGAGGGTCGTAACGACGATCTTTTGTTTACCGTCGATGGCCGGCGAATCGGACGTCTTGATCCTGTCTTCAAAGATGCCTTTGAAATCGCGGAAGCTCAGATAATCCAGAAATCGCTGCGTGAGATAATTGTTCGATATGTTCCGGCGAATAAGCCATTGAAGGATGGAGAATTAAAGATAGCCGACCGCATTCGAGATCGAATGGGCGATGTACAAGTTAGATTTGAAGCTGTTTCCGAAATTGAACGCACCGCCAGAGGGAAATTTCGTGCGGTCGTTTGCGAGCTTTCGGAAGTTGAACGAGAAAAGTTCACTTCTAATGCTGCCGTTACTGGTTAGGTTCGGACCCTTTGCTTAGAACAGATGAAAAAACGATCATCGAATGAGAACACAATAGTAGCTGACGATAGTTCACTCCCTTTTGTTTCGGTAGTAATGCCGGTTCGAAACGAGGTAGCGTTTATAGAGCGCAGTTTAAATTCGGTGTTGAACCAGGATTATCCGCACGATCTTATTGAGGTCATAATTTCGGACGGCGCTTCGACAGACGACACGGTCGCAAAGATACGCAAGCTTGCCGAAAACACCGATATTTCGATCAAAATTGTCGATAATCCGAAAAAAATAGCACCGACAGCTCTTAATCGCGCAATTGCTGAGGCGCAAGGCGAGATAATCGTTCGGGTTGACGGTCATTGCGAGATCGAGGCAGATTATGTTTCGAATTGCGTTGCCTGCCTGACGCAAGGCGATGCGGACGGTGTCGGCGGGCCGATAGAAACGATCGGCGAAGGTTCGCAGTCACAGGCGATCGCGATAGCAATGAGTTCGCGATTTGGCGTGGGCGGCTCTGCTTTCCGTACCGTAAACGACCGCGAAATGTTTACCGACACGGTGGCGTTTCCGGGTTACACGCGCGAGATCATCGAGCGGGTTGGTGGATACAACGAAGAACTTGTACGAAATCAGGACGACGAATATAACTACAGGATCAGAAAACACGGCGGAAAGATATTACTGTCGCCTCGGATTCGTTCGCGTTATTACAGCCGCAGTAACTTCAAGTCGCTTTGGAGGCAATATTTTCAGTACGGATATTGGAAAGTGCGCATCCTGCAGCTGCATCCGAAGCAAATGAGTTTTCGTCAATTCGTTCCATTCGCGTTCGTGTCATCTATTTTGATTCTAGGGCTTATTTCACTGTTTTTCGCTCCTGGCAAATGGATATTGGCTGCGGTTCTTGGTGCGTATCTGGCCGGAAATCTTGCTGCTTCTTTTTCAGCAGCCGGTCGCAATATCAGATTAATTCCCTTGATTTCATGGAGCTATTGTATTTTGCACCTGTCCTATGGGCTAGGCTCGATGGCCGGTCTTATCGCCTTTCGAAAGCGCTGGGGCAAATCGACTGCTTCTCTTACAACTGATGCTGCAGCCTGAAAACGAGATTCTGTGGTGGTCCTAAAAAGTGGGACACGAGGGTTGCTTAGGTTTTACTCCTTTTGCTGGATTAGTGTCAATTGGTTTTGGTTTCAAAGAACTTAAAACCGCGCGGTTTTCAGTTCTTTGAAGGAATGCCGCTTCAAAGGCGAGCAAATCTTCGGCAGCTCTCCATTTCTGATTCAATTAACCAGCAAAAAATAAACTTAACCACACGCAGTAAGGAACGCGGACATTCCTGTCCGCAGTTCGGAGTTCCGCGTTCGGAGTTCCGCCTTTAGGCGGCACTTTTTTGCACGGAGATGCGCGTATCGCCCTTACTTACGTGCGGGCTTGTGCACTCCGCTCTTTTGCAAAAGCCCGCGTGTAAACAAGGGCGGTACGCGCATCGTCGGAGGAAAGCGTTTGGCGGCTAAGAATCCGTTGCCCGATCTTGATTGTTCCGCCCTTACTCACGTGCGGGCTTCTGCATTCTGCTCTTTTGCAAAAGCCCGCGTGTAAACAAGGGCGGTAGGCGCATCGTCGGAGGAAAGCGTTTGGCGGCTAAGAATCCGTTGCCCGATCTTGATTGTTCCGCCCTTACTTACATGCGGGCTTGTGCATTTGAGATGCGCGTATCGCCCTTACTCATGTGCGGGCTTGTGCATTCTGCTCTTTTGCAAAAGCCCGCGTGTAAACAAGGGCGGTACGCGCATCGTCGGAGGAAAGCGTTTGGCGGCTAAGAATCCGTGCCCGATCTTGATTGTTCCGCCCTTACTCACGTGCGGGCTTGTGCATTTGAGATGCGCGTATCGCCCTTACTCATGTGCGGGCTTGTGCATTCTGCTCTTTTGCAAAAGCCCGCGTGTAAACAAGGGCGGTATCAGGTCGCTCGTTTGCCCGGAGACGCGCGTATCGCCCTTACTTACGTGCGGGCTTGTGCATTTTTTTGCAAAAGCCCGCGTGTAAACAAGGGCGATACGCGCATCGTCGGAGGAAAGCGTTTGGCGGCTAAGAATCCGTTGCC
>JBOGOW010000104.1:0-9741 GCA_050748285.1 Pyrinomonadaceae bacterium | reverse complement strand
GCAGCTACCCTCTTAATTATACAATTTTTATGCAATTTCGACAAAATTGCGGCGTCAGGAGGCAATCTTCGATGCATCACGCATTATCAGATCGAATGTTCCCGGCTCGACCTTTCGGAAACGCCTATTTCGATTAAGCGAAACCGCAATCGAGATCGTCGGGTTTTTTCCCTTGAACTGCATTCCGCCGGAAACGAGTAGATTATAAAGCTCGTTTACGTGAAGCGGCGTTCCCGATTCGCGGAGCAGCAGCGTGCAGGCTTGCGTGATCGTTCTGTCGGCAAATCGATGGCTGAGCGGTTCGATATTGGCGGTGCGTGACGGCACGCCCCGATTCGGTGAAAAATAGCTGACCGGGGAATTGTATGGACTTTGAGATTGATCGGATGCGGGCGGCGGTTTCCGAATGGCTCTCGGCCTGGAAATCGGAGTTTCATCCTCGTTCTGAACCCGCGGTTTTGGCATCGGCCTTCGCGTTCCGGAACGCAAGTTAACCAAAAGGCTGTCGATGGCAGATTCCGTTTGAGCAGCGCTATTTTCCAAAGCGTCAATCTCTTCCCGAAGTCGTTCGCTTTCGTATTCGACCTCGCGAAGCCGCGCCATCAGACGGCTTTGAGCGTTGCGCGTCTGGCGCAAACTTTGCTCAAGTGTTGCTATAAGGTTTTCGTCTAACATGCTGTAAATATTGCTTTTACTGCGACAACTGAAACGGGGCAAATTTTTGCTTTTTGGTTCGTCCGAGCTTACTTTTGACGATTTACCACAAAATGAGATATTTCGTCCAAAGCAGAACGATACTCTGTTTCGGGCAAAACATCAAGACTTTTTCTTGCGGCATCTCCAAATTCACCCGCAGCGACTTTGGCCGCGGCGAGCACATTGTGAGCTGCGATCCTTTCGTTGATCTCGTTTCTAGAATTTTCGGCGTAAGCGCCTTTGTCGATTATGGTTTTTAGAATTCCCCTTGAATCGGGGTCAGCCTCAAGCAGCTTTATCAGCGGGTAGGTTATCTTGCCCTCGAGCAGGTCTGCACCTGCCGCTTTGCCAAGCGTCTTTTCATCGGACGTGAAATCGAAGACATCGTCGGCTAGTTGAAAGGCGATGCCGAGATTTAATCCAAACTCGCGCAACGCGATCTGTTTTTCCATCGATGCACCAGCCAGGATCGCGCCGATCTCGCAGCACGCCGAAAACAAAAACGCAGTTTTACGCCGAAGCACATCGAAATACTGCTGCTCTGTGATCTCGGTATTGCCGAGCACTGTCAACTGAATGATCTCGCCCTCAGTCATTTTTCGCGTCAGGCTTGTAAGGATATCCAATATCTCGAGCGACCGCTTTTTTAAAGAAGTTTCGAACGCCGACATATAAAGCCAGTCGCCCATCAATACGGCGGTTTGATTGCCGAACTTTGTATTCAACGATGCACGATTTCGACGTAGCTCGGCATTATCAATAATGTCGTCGTGAACAAGCGTCGCCGTATGGAGCATCTCCATAACGGTCGCAAGACGTATCACGCTTTCATCATCGCCCTTGCCGCCCGACGCGTAATTCGCCAACACAAGCAGCGCCGGCCGCACGCGCTTGCCGCCCGACGCCCGCAAATAATCACCGAGATAATCGATAACCTGAATATTCGAACTCGCCTGCCGCTCAAATTCACCCTCGACCAAAGCCATCTCGAGCTCAATAAGCGCAAAAATATCCTTCGCCGCTCGATCAGCGAATCGTGTTTTGATCTTTGCTGCAAAAGTCTTCATCAATTTTTCAAACCGCGAAATACGCGAAATATGCTAAAAAACCTCTATTAGAAATTTAAAATCGTGTTTACGGGTTTATTTCGATCGTGCCTGTTTGCGCGTTGTATCGATCCTATCTCAATCGTTCGCTTTTGCTCGAAACGATTCGTTCGTGCTCAATACCGGGATAATGTCCGAAATTTACTAGCAAACCAAGCGAGCAACCCGTTCCCTTCAAATAGTTCATCGTTTGCGCTCGGTGTTCGGCAATTAGTCGAGAAACCGCCTTGATCTCAACAATGATCTTTCCGAAACAAACAAAATCGGGCTTGAAAAAAGGAGTGAGTTTGCGGTCACGATAGAATAAATCCATCCTTGCCTGTGTCTCAAAAGGTATCCTGCGAAATTCAAATTCGATTTCGAGACATTCCTGATAAACCGGCTCGACGAATCCGCAGCCTTTGTCCTTATAAACCTCAAAACACGCTCCAATGATTGCGAAAGACTCATCCTTATAAATCAAATCAGACATCTTGAATATTTTGATTTAGCGTTTTTCGCGTTTTTCGCGGTTTCTAATTCGTTCGATAATTATCGAACTGCATATCGATCCCGAAATCCGTCGCCTTGAGTTTTGCGATCACGTCCTGCAGCGTGTCGCGGTCTTTGCCGGAGATGCGGACGGTTTCGCCTTGGATAGATGCTTGCACTTTTATTTTGGCATCTTTAATGAATTTCACGATCTCTTTGGCTTTCTCGATCGGGATTCCCTGCTGTATTTTTACAAGCTGACGAACAGTGCCGCCCGCCGCCGGTTCGATTTTTTGATAATCGAGAGCCTTTAGCGAAATGCCGCGTTTGACAAGCTTGCCCTGCAAAATGTCGTTCATATTACGCAGCTTTGTTTCGTCTTCGGCCGAGAGCATCAGATCTTTTTGCTGAAGCTCGACCGTCGCCCTGCTGCCTTTAAAATCAAAACGCTGCGAAACCTCTTTTGTTGTTTGGTTGATCGCGTTCGCAACCTCCGCATAGTCGGTCTTTGACACGACATCGAATGAATTTTCTTTAGCCATATGAAGATTTTGCCACGAATTACACAAATTGCACGAATGCAAAACTAATTCGTGTCATTCGTGAAATTTGTGGCTAATTTCAGTTTGAAAAAATCGAGGAAGTTTTTTGTTGTTTGAGCAGCCAGCGTTTCGAATTCGATTCTGTAAAAATCTGCAAGAAATCGTGCTGTGTGTTCGACATAAGCCGGCTCATTGCGTTTGCCGCGAAAAGGCACGGGAGTGAGGAACGGGCAATCGGTTTCGACGAGAAGCCTTTCCAATGGCACGACCGCCGCCGCTTCGCGCAAATTGTTTGCCTTTTTGAATGTTACGTTTCCCGCAAACGAAATATAAAAGCCGAGCTTCATCAAGGTCGCCGCCATCCGCGGCGAACCTCCGAAGCAGTGCATAATCCCCGGCGGAACGCGGAAGCCCGCGTCCGCATCTTGATCTTCATGCAGCGGAGCGCGGACATTCCTGTCCGCACCTTGATCATCGAGTAACGGAGCGCGGACACTCTTGTCCGCATCTTGATCTTCGCCAAACGGAGCGCGGACACTCTTGTCCGCATCCTTGTTTTCGCCCTTACTTCGTGCGGGCTTCTGCATTGTGTATTCGTCCGTGAGAATTTCTACCGTATCATCGTCGGCATCTCGGCTGTGGACGAACGGAGTGCGGACACTCTTGTCCGCATCTTTGTTTTCGCCCTTACTTCGTGCGGGTTTCTGCATTGTGTATTCGTCCGTGAGAATTTCTACCGTATCATCGTCGGCATCTCGGCTGTGTACGATTATCGGAAGATTTAGTTCTCGAGCTGTTCTGATCTGCCGCCGAAAAACCTCTTTCTGAACATCGCGCGGGCTGTGATCATAATAAAAATCAAGCCCGATCTCGCCCCAAGCGATTACTTTTTCAGAAGATTTTACGAGTTCAATCAAATGATTTTCCGCCTTGTCGTCATACAGCTTCGCATCATGCGGGTGAACACCGACGCTTGCATAAACATTCTCGTATTTCTCAGCAACCGCAACAGCCCGACGAAAATCATCCGAATGCGGATCACCCGTCCCGACATTCAACATCGCCGCCACACCAGCATCCAGCGCCCGCCGCACGACCTCATCCCGGTCGCCGTCAAACGCCTCTCCGTCAATATGGCAATGGGAATCAATAAGCATTAACGGGCGGGAATGTCGGGACTGTTTTGCCTGGTAATGCGGATATAATCACGCAAGGCATCATTCACGGATTCTTCCGTCGGGAATTCTTCCGCAACATCCGCCTCTAATCCAACCCGGCAAACCATCTTATTGTATTTCTCAGCAAAACGATTCGGCTTCGATTTCGAATAATCAAAATCGTAATTCAGTCTGAGATCATCCTCCATTTCGTTATTTATGGGTCTATCTTTTTCGCTCATATTTCGTGGTTCCGACGTTCTTCCGGATCATCTCGTCGGACGCTTATGATTCTGATAACATCGCCTTTTCTTTCGGTAAAACTTATTACCAAAAGCCTTGAACGATTTGAATAGGCAATTATTATCTCACGCTTTTCCTCTATTGAGTGATCTTTATCCAAGAAAACGGCAGCCCGTGGATCCACGAAAGCAGTTTCGGTTTCATCGAAACTCACTCCATGTTTTCTGAAATTCGCGACAGCCTTTATCGGATCCCATTCAAATCGCATCTAAAGTAATTGACTAGAAAATTAATCACCGCAACATTCTCATTTTTTTACGAATTTAATCGATTCAACCACTTTCTCAAGCTCCAGCCGATCTGCCTCGTTGACCGACGACAACGAAAAGCTAATTGCGAAACCGTTAACTACTGTTACAAATAATCTTGAAGACACGCTTTTATCAACTACTTTGATTTCGAAATCGACGACCGCGAATTTTCTTTCCGAAATGAAAACAGGCCTGTTATCTTTAACAATTGTGATATTCGGATTCCCAGCAAAAATGCTCTTTGTGGCTTCTGCAACCATTGACGGAAGCACGGCAGCACTTAGCTGTTTGGTAATCGCCATTATGAACATCGCATTTCCCGGCGTTCCAATCGGTTTCCGGCTGAAATGCAACAAAACAATATCGCGTTTAACTGCATCCGCCACTTCTTTATTTTTATTCTCGTTCTTCGTTTTAAGAACGTCGGTGCCAACATCAACGGTTGCTTTGGTCGTTTCTTGGTCTGCAACAATCCAGTCTTTTGGTATCACCAACTCAAAGCCGAAATAGCCGTTACGATAGATTCCGTCTTTAACATTTCCGATGAGATCGACTTCTTGTACCGATTTGATACTCTTCTGTCCATAAACTGAATTCTGGACAGTAAGACAGAGTAAAGCCAAAAAGAATAGTTTTAGTGAATTTTTCATTTCAACCTCGCTCCGATTTTAACATCTTCAAGGAATGTTGCGATTGCGGGTGTGTCTTCTTCGGTCAGCGATGCGGCGCAGATCATGCCTTGGGATTCGAGGCCGCGCATTTTTCGGGGCTTCAGGTTTGCGACGACGACAACCTTGCGACCGATGAGTTTTTCGGGTTCGTAGTATTCGGCCAGGCCGGCGAGTATTTGGCGCGGCTGATCTTCGCCTAGATCGATCTCGAAGCGGAGCAGCTTGTCGGCATTCGGGATGCGTTCGGCGACCTTTATCTCGCCGACGCGGAGCTCGACCTTTAGAAAATCGTCGATGGAAATATAGTGGTCAGTGGTCAGTGGTCGGTGGTCAGACTCAAGCTGTTCTGTTTCGCCCTTACTTCGTGCGGGCTTCTGCAAACTTTGTGCGGGCTTCTGCAAATCTCCACCAGCTCCTAATTCCGACAACTGACCACCGTCCACTGACCCCTGACCACCGCTTTCATTTATCTCATTCATAACTTTTGTTTTATCGATTCTTGGAAAAACGCCGACGGTTTCGCCGATTGCGGTTCCGGGAGCGAGTTCGCCCCATTTTAAGTTTGCCGGATCGAGTTTTGCGATATCTTCACTCAATCCGATCTGCGAATAGATTTCTTTCGCAGCTTCGGGCATAACCGGATAAAGCATCACGCACAGCCATCGCAGCGTTTCGGTTGCCCGGTATAGAACGGCGTTCAGCGTCTCTGCCTGCTTTTCGTCCTTTGCCAATTCCCACGGCTTTGCGTCCGAGATCATTTTGTCGATTCGCGCGATCACCGACCATAACGTCTCAAGCGCGTGGCTAAATTCGAAATTATCAAACCGGCGGATGAACTCATCGCGGGCGTGTTCGAGCACGAATACGATCTCGCCACCGTCAGGATCGAGACCGGCACGCCGAGCGTGAATATAATTTTCCTCGGCGATCTTACCGTTCGGTATTTTGCCGTCGCGATATTTCGAGATCATCGAAAATGTGCGGCTGGCAAGATTGCCTAGGCCGCTGGCAAGATCGGCATTTGCACGGTCGATCAGATTTTCGTAGCCGAACTTGCCGTCCAGCCCAAAAACCATTTCGCGGAGCACGAAATACCGCACCGCATCGACCTGAAAATGTTGATGTAACACATCAACTTCTATCACGTTACCTAAGGTTTTACCCATCTTACGGCCATCGGCGTCAAGCCACATTCCGTGTGCATAGACACCTTTCGGCAGCGGCAAACCGGCAGCTTTCAGGAACGAAAACCAGTAAACTGTGTGAAATCTGAGTATATCTTTGCCGACCAAGTGCATCGCCGGCCAATATTTGTCGAAACCGGCCGCACCGTCGTGCTCATTTCCATACCCCATCGCAGTGATGTAATTCGAAAGCGCGTCGAGCCACACATACATAACGTGTTCCTCGTCATCAGGCACGGGAACACCCCAAGAAACCGAAGTTTTCTGGCGGCTGACCGAAAGATCCTGTAACCCGCCGCGAATAAACGACAAAACCTCGTTTCGACGGGCTTCTGGACGAACCAAACCGGCGTCGTTTTCGATCTTGTCGATTAAAAACTCATCGTAATCCGATAGCCGAAAAAAGTAGCTTTCTTCGGAAACCTTGTCGAGTGGCCGTTCATGAATCAGGCAAAACGGCGTTTCAGAGGCTTCGGGCGTGAAATATTCGTCTTCGGTTTTAAACTCAGCACACGGCGCGCAGAACCAGCCTTCGTAAAAGCCTTTGTAGATATTGTCGTTTCCCTGCGGCGTTTTGTTTGCCGCTATCTCACGCCACAAATGCTGCACACCTTCGTAGTGAAACTGCTCGGTCGTTCGCATAAAAATATCATAGCCGCCATTATCAGGATCGAGTTTGAAGTCGTGAAACATCCGCTTCAGTTCTCCCGAAATGTAATCGACCTGTTCCTTAGGCGTCCGGCTTTCACGTTCTGCCGCACGTTGAATATTTATCCCGTGCTCGTCCGTTCCGGTAAGAAAATAAACATCGAAACCACGCTGCTTTTTATAGCGATGAATCGCATCAGCAACAATGGTCGTATAAAGATGCCCAAGATGCGGCAGGCTGTTTGCGTAATAAATCGGGGTTGTTATGTAGAAGGTAGCCATCAGGAAATGTCGCGCAGTTTCAGCGTGTTGACCTCATAGAGTTTGAAAACAGGATCGTCGGAAATAATTGTCATATCCTCGACCATTGCCTGCGAGACCAACAGCCGATCAAACGGATCTCCGTGAATCTTCGGCAGAGAATGAACTCTGGTTACGTGACTTAGGTCGATCGGCAGATGGCGATAGCCCGCTTTTCTCACACGATCCGCAAAAAAAAGCTCCGGTTTTTCCGGAAGCTTCAATTTTCCCAATCCGTATTTTATCGAGACTTCCCAAGCGCTGACGTCTGAAAGGAAGAACCGATTCGATTTGGCGTCTTCGAGAAAGGAACGTGCGTTTGCAGAAAAGTCTCGTTCCTCGGAAAGCATCCAAAGAAAAACGTGAGTATCAATTAGCAGGTTCATCTATCTTCGTCCGTTTCGTCCGGAAAAATCTTTGGATCAGTCATCAAAGCCAAAATATCTTCCGGCAATTCGTCAAAGTCATCGGCGATCCAGATTTTGCCAGCGTCCATGCCAAACCAATCTTTGCCCTCCGGCTCGATAGCAACTAACCGGACCTCCGGCTTGCCGTTTTTCGCTATTACGACATCCTCGCCATTTTTCGCCATCTCAACCAATTTGCTGAGTTTAGATTTGGCCTCATGCATATTTACTTTGGTCATAACTTCAACCTCGCCAAGTAATTGTCGCATACTTAGCTAAGTAAATCAATCTACTTAGCTAATCTCACTTGAATCGCTTTTTATCCGCCGCAGAAAACTCATCCGTTTCGTTATAACGCGGCATTTGCAGGAGGTTTGCGAGCTTGACGCCGATTGCGAGCCCGAGTTCGGCTTCCTGGATCATTGCCGAAATATCCCACCAATCGTGATATTCATCCGAAGCCTGATGATAATATTTCGCATTGTAATCCTTGAAAAAACTTTCGGCCTCGGCACCCAAAGGCTTGATAAAAGTATCGCCGTGTTGGAGCGAAACCGCCGGAACGCCGACCTTTGCAAAAGGAAAATGGTCGGAGCGGAAAAAGAAGCCTTGCTCCGGCTTGGTGTCGGCCTTTATTGTCAGATTCCGTTCCTTTGCCGCTTCGTTTACAACGGACATCATAGACGACCGATCGGAGCCAAGCGGCATAAAATCGGACACTTTGCCGAAGAAATTCACGCCGTCGATATTTACATTTGCGGCTATTTTGTTTAGCGGAACCAACGGATTCGAGGCGAAATATTCGGCACCCAATAGTCCCTGTTCCTCGGCGGTTGGAAAAAGAAAGATGGATGAACGTTTTGGCCTTTGTTTATTCGGCATTTTTGCTAAAACATCGGCAATCCCCAAAACCGTCGCCACTCCGGAGGCATTGTCGTATGCACCATTGTAAATCGTGTCGCCATTTGCATCGGGTTTGCCGATCCCGAGATGATCCCAATGTGCGGAATACACAACATATTCGCTTTTCAACTTGGCGTCGCTTCCCTCGACCATTCCGACGACATTCGGTGATTCAAACCTTTGAATTTCACTTTTCAGATCGATCTTGACGCTCAGCCCCGTTTTTACAGGTTTGAAGCCACGAACTTTGGCCTTTGCACGAAGGTCGTCGATATCCAAATTTGCCGTCTGAAGAATTTTGGTAGCGGTTTCGTTAGTCGCCCAGCCTTTGACTTTTAGAAAAGGAGTTTTGTCGGTGGCAGCTCGCGCGATCTCGTAACGCCAGCTTCCATTCGAGGTTTCTACGACATTCCAGCCATAGCCCGCCGATTCGGTTGTATGAATCAAAATAACGCCGGCCGCTCCGCGACGCGCGGCTTCTTCGAATTTATATGTCCAACGACCGTAATAAGTCAGCGCTTTACCGCCGAACAGATTCGGCTCGGCCTCGGTCGCAGGCGGATCGTTGACCATTATCATCAGGATCTTGCCATTGTAATCGGCGGGCGAACCGGAATAATCATTCCAATCGTATAGCGGCGTATCGATGCCGTAGCCGACAAAAACAAGCTCGGCATCAGCGGACACATTCGCGTTCTGCGAACTCGTAGTAACAACAAACTCGCTGCCGAACTTGAACAAATCGCCAGTTGGAGCATCGGTTTTTGCGACACGCATTGCCGTATTTGGGTCGGCCTTAACACCGACCATATTTACGTTTTGAAAATAGCTTGCCTTGTTCGCCGGTTTTACGCCCGACGCTTTCATCTGATCGGCGATGTATTGAGCCGCCAACTTGCCGCCGGCATTTCCAGGCCCGCGGCCCTCGAATTCGTCGGACGAAAGTTTTTTGACGCGTTCACGCATCTTGTCCGTATCGAATTTCGACGACATATCTTGGGCAACAATAATGGAAGCGGCAATCGCCGCTGCAATAAACGAAATTAGAATCTTTTTCATAATTAAAGTAATTGGTCAGATGTCGGATGTTAGACAATTAAAG
>JBOGOW010000103.1:0-9834 GCA_050748285.1 Pyrinomonadaceae bacterium | reverse complement strand
GGCCTCCTGCGTGACCCATTCGGCGGCCGGGCGGGGCGGTTTGGCCGGCGATGAATGCGACGATTGGTTTTGTGACGTTACTTTTCGCGTATTCGGCGGCGTCTTCTTCGGCGGTTCCTCCGATCTCGCCGATCATCACTATCGCTTCAGTCTCGTCGTCGGCTTGAAATAAAGCCAGCGCGTCTTTGTGCGTCGTGCCGATTATCGGGTCGCCGCCGATGCCGATCGCGGTGGATTGACCCAGGCCAAGAGCGGTCAGTTGCCCGACGGCTTCGTAGGTCAGCGTGCCGGAACGCGAGACAACGCCGATGCGGCCTTCTTTGTGAATATGTCCGGGCATAATGCCGATCTTGCATTTGCCGGGCGAGATGATGCCGGGGCAGTTCGGTCCGATAAGTCGAGTGGACGGAGCGGGGACACTCTTGTCCCCAACGCCGGTTCCTCCGGCGAGAACGTTCGAGCCGAACGAAGAGTCGGAATTATTTGCACGCGTTCGCGTCGAAGCGACGCTCATGCGGACAGGAGTGTCCGCGCTCCGTAGAGCGCTCCGTAAAGTGCTCCGTAGAAACTCCTTCGCTTTGACCATGTCGGCGATAGGGATGCCTTCGGTGATGCATACGACAAGGGGCAAACCGGCGTCGGCGGCTTCCATTATCGCATCGGCGGCAAATGCCGGCGGAACGTAAATTACGGACGCGTTCGCACCGGTTTCTTTCACTGCATCCGACACGGTGTTAAAAACCGGAATGCCTTCGTGCGTGGTGCCGCCCTTGCCGGGCGTAACTCCGCCAACGACATTCGTGCCGTATTCCACCATTTGCAGCGTGTGAAACGTGCCTTCCTTGCCCGTAATTCCCTGCACGATCAGGCGTGTGTTTTTATCGACTAAAACTGCCAAAGCATTTCTCCTCTGAAGTGCCGCAACCTAAAGTTTGCGGCTCCTTAAGCCCTTAATTTGTATCCGTAAGCGGAAACTGAAGTTTGTCGGACACTGGCGACTAAAATAAAGGGAAAGTATAGCACGGAGAAATTACACGCAGAAACGCTGCCATCGTCGTTCAAATCGAAATAAAATATAGACAAATCGGCGCTCAATGGGTAAACTGATAATGACGGATTTTCTTGCCGTCTCATCTTTGTCCCATTCAGCTATCGAAAACCGGCTTCGCTTTCAAGCGTAAAATCAACCTTTTCCTTAAGGAGCACATCCATGCGAGTTTCAAAACCAGAATCAAAGTGTCAAACAATGCTGATCGCGATTGCGATGTTTGGCTTTCTCTTTTTTTCAGCGGAGTTGACTGTAAGAGCGCAGACGACAACATTCGCGCAGTTTTTCGAACGAAACGGAACACAGGATTTTGTTTTAACAAACAATACGTCTAGCGCCGATTTTAACGCTGTTGGCGGCGGTTCTCCGATATTCTTTATTTATTCGAATATCACAGGACTAGACCCATCCCTACAGGGCATTCAGAGTGCCCATCTGTTTCTAACCACGACAACGACCCAATCCGGCGTTTCCAGCGGCGGTTCAGTTACGCAGCCGCTGAATCAAACCGTAACTATTCAGATCATTCGCGACGCGCCCGCGCCGGTCGGAGTCGGTTTCGGTTCTCGAACCAATCTGCTGACTGCCGTATTCTCGCCTGCGGGGAACACGCCCGGAGTCGTCGGCTCGGACGGCGGCAACTCGGCCACGATGTCTGCAACTACGCCGGACCACACCGTAACTTTTTCGTCTGAATTTCTACTTTTCGGGTTAACCACCCAGCGAAATCTTGCACTTAGCTTTTCGTCTGTTGCTCCCTCGTTTGCGTTGGGAAGCGGCAGTTTTCTGCAAAATTTTGAAGCGGCCGCCTCGGGAACATTCGCGTCCAGCCCGCCGCCTATTCCTTTTACAATTACTGCCGCGTCGGTCTCAGTCAGCGGACGTGTATTGGACGGAAGAGGCTTTGGACTTGGCAAATCAGCGGTTGTGCTTACCGAATCGAATGGCACGAGACATCTCGCAAGGACAAGTACTTTTGGCTATTTTTCATTCGAAGGAATTCAAGACGGCCAATCGGTGATAGTGTCCGTAGAATCAAAAAGATTTTCATTCTCTCCAAGGATACTTTCGCTTACGGATAATGTCAGCGACCTTGTCTTTACACCGGATTTCTAATTCGGTACCAAAAAAATAAACGAAAGGAAACGGCGGCGATTTAGTCCGCCGTTTTTTTTTGAACATTTTGCCCGTTTAATACGTTTTCAGTCATATCTTCCGTATGGAGTTCCGGCTTCAGGCGGCCTCGGTGACGGGAAGGTTAATAGTAAGAGCGAGGGCAAGCTAAAGCTGGAACTCCGAACGTAGTAACTCCAAACTTTTTTATGCGGCAGTTATATTCATTTTATTCCGATGCGTTTTTGATCGCGGTCAAATCGATCCTTGAACACAAGCTGCGCGCGTTTTTGACGTTGATCGGCATCATCATCGGCGTTGCGGCGGTCGTTGTTGTCGGCGCTTCGATAAGCGGTTTGAATTCGTATGTGACCGAAAAAGTTTCGAAGATCCTTGGCGTCAATCATTTTATGATGGCCCGAATGGCGTTTGCAGGCCAGATGGACGACGAAGAATTTGAACGGCGGAACCGAATGAACAAAAGACTTACGCTTGATGAATACGAATACATAAAAGCAAATTGTGCAAATTGTTCCGAGGTCGGAGCTCAGATGAATGCCGGTACTAACCTGAAGGAAAATGGGCTTGAAATGCCCTCGGTGCGCATTATCGGCGTTACGGCAAATATGGTCGAGATCGAAAACAAGTCCATCGAGCAGGGCCGTTTTATTTCCGACGGCGAAGTAACACGTGCCGCAAAGGTTGCCGTTATCGGATATGACGTAAAAGATAAATTTTTCGCAAACAGCGATCCGGTCGGGCAGACCATACGAATTAGCGGCGTTCCGGTCGAGATTATCGGGCTTGAGGAAAAGAAGGGTTCGATGTTCGGAAACTCGTTAGATCTTCTGATTTATGTTCCGTTGACGCTTCATCAGCTGCTTTTTAATCGTGCGGACGGCATTCAGATTCACGGCAAATCGGCGCAGCCGGACAATTTCAAACAGGCTATCGAGGATGCCCGCCTTACGCTTCGAAATAAACGAAAGTTGATCGGCAGCGACGAGGACACATTCGGCATCGTTAACACGCAGGACCTCGGAAATCAGATCGATCAATTTACGGCGGCGATCGCCGTAGTTATTGTTCCAATAACACTTATCACGCTGATCGTCGGCGGGATAGTCGTGATGAACATTATGCTCGTTTCTGTAACCGAACGGACATTTGAAGTTGGACTGCGAAAAGCTTTGGGTGCGACGAGAAAGCAGATACTTTTACAGTTTCTGATCGAATCGGCATTGCTCTGCATTGTCGGCGGAATAATTGGATTGCTTCTTGCTTCGGGCGTTACCACGTTGATCACCGTGCTCGCCGAAATCACGATGACTATCACTATCACATACGTGATCCTCTCGGTCGGAGTTTCGAGCATCATCGGCGTAATTGCGGGTCTTTATCCAGCGTGGAAAGCGGCTCGGCTAGACCCGATCGTCGCATTGACGCAGAATTAGTAAATCGTGAGTTGTGAATCGTAAATAGCGATAAACCAATTCAGATATGCACTCTGCGATTCACGATTTACTATTAACGATTTACGACATCATGAAAGTATCAACATCATTACCGTCCGAAGTTTTGAAAATGGCGCTCGACAGTATTCGTGCGAATAAATTTCGGAGCTTTCTAACAATACTCGGAATCGTGGTAGGCGTGCTGACAGCCATCGTCGTTGCGTCGATCCTTACCGGAATGCGGCAGAGCATCGTTTCGATGGTCGAAGATTATGGGACGAACAATATCTATGCATTTCACCTGACCACCGGCTTTAGCGACGGCAACCGCGACGAGCGAAACCGCAAACCGCTGACTGTTGAAGACGCCGACGCGATAATGGCACAAACCGACGCCGTCGAGGATATCGCGCTTGTAGCTCCGGGAATCGGGAATTTCGGTGGAGCAAGCTTTGACGACAACATAACATACGAGGACCGGAATTACCGCCGTGCCAACACTGATGGCGTTTCTTCAAACTATGCGAATATTTCGAATCTCGCCCTGCTCGAGGGGCGATTTATCAGCGAAGCGGATGACCAGCAGCGGCGGCGCGTGATCGTTATCGGTGTCAATTGCGCTGAGGCATTATTTCCGAATGAGCCGGTTGGAAATATCGGGAAAGTTGTCAGGATGAACGGCTCGACCTGGGAAATAATCGGCGTGATCGCTAAGCGAAAGGCCGCCCTTTTCGGTGAAAACGAAGAGGACAGCAAGGTGATGCTTCCCTATCGGACGGCCCGCAAATACGCGCCGCAGCGTGAATATCTGCTTCATATAATCCAGGCAAAGCAGGGACGAATCAACGAAGCTCTTACCGATGCTGAAACCATCCTGCGGCAGCGTCGTGAAGTAAAATACGGCGACCCAAATGATTTCGACATCAAGACCGCCGGTGAATTTATCGAGCAATTTGATTCGATAACCGCGATGGTCGGTTTGATCGCGATCGCAATTTCCAGCCTCGGCCTGCTCGTCGGCGGCATAGGCGTTATGAACATTATGCTCGTCTCGGTAACCGAACGCACAAAAGAGATCGGCATCCGCAAAGCTATCGGAGCGACCAAAGGCGCGATAGTGCTTCAGTTCCTGCTCGAAGCAATGACACTAACTTTTTTCGGCGGCATTTTAGGCGTTGTGCTCGCCATCGGAATCAGCAATCTGATAATGATCCTCGTCCCGTCGCTTCCGGCATCAATCCCGCTATGGGCAGTGATCTCCGGCCTCACCGTTTCTGTCGGCGTAGGCCTTGTTTTCGGCGTGCTGCCTGCTCGTAAAGCATCAAGGCTCGATCCAATCGAATGTTTGCGGTACGAGTAAATGTTTAGAGTTCAACCTTTATACGGCAATGTCCTCAAACTTTAGTTTGACGCTCGGAATGGCCTGATATAATATCGTGGGCGACCTGGATGCGGCTGACCGTATATGATGGCAAACGAATTTAAACTGGCGCCGATGGACGGACTTATCAAGGCGATTACAGTTTTTATGCTCGGGCTATTGTGTTTGTTCATTGTCTTTGCGATTACCGGCTCACGATTTTTAGCTATTCCGGCTGCCTGCCTGCTTGTGATCTATCTTTGGATCTGGCTGCGCTTTCGACCAACGAGTTTCATCGTGGACGATAATGCTATTACAGTAGAATGGCCGATGAAATCCAGGCTTATCGCCCGAAGCGACATTCTTCAAACGAAACTTGTTAGCCGGGCAGAACTTCGCAACGAAACCGGTTGGGCGCTTCGCTTCGGCGCCGGCGGTCTATGGGGCGGTTTCGGATGGCTCTGGACAAAAAAACGCGGGATCGTTCAAATGTATATTTCGCGCATCGATAATATCGTCTGGATCGAACTCGCTGACGGCCGCCCTTGGCTGATAACTCCCGAACGACCGGATAAATTCGTTCGGGCATTGTCACGATAGATAATCATTTTCTGCATTACTCGCATTTAACGCGCTTCATCGGAAAATCGATGCCGCTCAGTTTTTCGTTTTGCATTCCTTCAATTCGGGCGAAAAGCGAATCGGCAGATTCGAGCCGATAAATTATCCGCTGCGGGAAATCGTGTTTCAAATTTTCGAAGGTCACTTCATTTGGCGATGACTTAACAGCTGCAAATGCGGTCGGGGCTTTCGCATCCGACGGCTGGGCGACATAGATCAGTCCGTGTCCGTTGTTTACCACGCGAAGGAATTCAAATGCAGCCGTTTTGCCGTCCTTTACTGTTTGCGATGTGCCAAGCATTAGATTCTCAGTCGGTTTCGCCCATCGTTCGGTGGTGACGCGGCCATTTTTGTTCATTTCCCAACAGCCAGCCATCCACGAAAGGGAGCTTACCGGGCTTGCCGCCTGAGCCGAAAGCTCGATCACCGCCAAAGCAAAAATGAATATTGCTGATAATAAAACTTTACGCATGTTGATTGAAATCCTCCGTTGAATTTAGTAATGAAAACGTCCATTTGCGAAACCATATCATTGCGGCAATTTGTGCGTATTGGAAAAATCCGACAGTTATCTGCCAACGGTGAAAAGCTCGGATAAACGATGTGATCGTTCGTAGAATGCTGTCGGGCTTTCCGCCGCAAATTCACGAAAGTCATTGATCATATGTGCTTGGTCGTAATAATCGTAATCATGAGCGAACTCAAGGGATCGTTCCGGGCCGAAGGATTCGATCGCTTTAAGCACGGCTGAGAACCGACGGATCCTTGCAAAAAGTTTTGGCGACAAACCGAGAAACTTCTTGAATCTGCGCTCAAGCATTCGCTCGCCCCAACCCAACTCGGCGGCCAAATTCGATATGACGACCACCCCGTTTCGTTCAACGATCAGTTCAGCGGCTTTTTGAAGATTCGCGTCATATTCGTCGCATCTCGCGAGCCTTTCAAATAAAAAAGTTTCAAAAACCGACCTCCTTTCTCGAATGGTTTGAGACGACAATATCCTGTCTTCGAGTTCAAACGAATCGTTTCCGATCGCAAGTTCAAGACCATCTACTTGATTAGTAAATTCCGAGATCGGCGTACCGACGAACGGATATGCGCCGGCTGGATGAAATCTAACACCGAATAAACTGACCTTTCCACTCGGCCCGATCGTGATGCGTTTGGTGATCTGACCGGCAAACAATGCTCTTGGCTGCTCGGCAAAAATTCCGTCCGAATTAAATAAACGAAACCTGTCTGCAAGATTAAAGACGATCTCCGGGCAGCCATCGGGCAAAACAGGCTCGGGCGGAGCCGATTCGACAGCCTCATGCTCTATCGACCAGAAGCATTTTATATACCTGGATAAGGGCGGCGAAGGTTTTGATTCACGATATTTCACTAATAGAATTTAATAGTTCGATAAAAAATCTCTCAGGGATTAAGGACAACTTTCTGAGTGTTTTCCATGTTTCCGCGTCCGACAAAGATCGTAACGGTGTGAGCTTTCCCCGAAGTTTCGTCAATCTCATCCACATCCATTCGCAGTGTCATCAATGGAGTTTGGGACGTCGGGCGGCCAAAAATAGAGTACGCGCCGGGGATGATAACTTCGTTATTTGACTCGCAGTATTCAAGAAATCGCAGAAAAAGATTTTTTACCATTTCTACTTTTATCCCGCGCTGAATCAGCCGGAGGGATGTGTAGGGAATGATCCGTAAAACCCATTTGGTTTTATTAAAATCGATCTCGATCTTTTGCTCCGAAAAATAAGAAAGTATTTGAGGTTCGCGCAAATATTCAGCACCGAATTCGTCTGTTAATTCATCTTCCAACGCAGAAAGTTTGTCAACAGCTTGAATCCGATCCCTGAAATAGCTTAAAAGCCTGCGAATTTCCTCATCGCGCAAGTAAGCCATTAGCCGACTTCCTCAAGGTTGATCTCTTTAGGAGGCTGGAACGGCGGCCATGAACCAAGCAGGGCGGCAAACTCTCTTTCGGGAGTCAACGCAACATAATACGTTCTATCCGAACCGTAAATTTCGGAAGTTCCCTCTTCCTCGTTCTCGATTCGAGCCAATGCTCCTTTTTGCAGCAGCTCACGCAGGTCATCCAGGTATGGTTCTTGTTCGGGGACGTGAGCGACCACGCGTAAATTTCCGCCAAATCGAACGCTCGTCCAAAGCCTCCCAGATTCAAATAGCTCGTCTTCATTCCAAAGCCGTGCCAAAACCTCGCGTTTTTGCGGCAAAGTTAATTGCTTCGCTTCCGATATTACAGCTTCGGTTGTAGTGCTCATAACTGCAAATAATAACACAATATTTATAACTCGATTGTTTGCTCATACCGCGGTACGACGACGTTCCAGCCGAATCTGTCGCGGATATGCTGTGCCATTGCTTCGGCGGATTCGGGTTCGCCGTGGGTCGTAAAAACGGTTTTGGGCACGGACGGCAAGCCTTCCAGCCATCGAATTACGGCCTTCCAATCAGCATGTGCTGAAAAGCCTTCGACCTTTTCGACGTGGCATTTCACGGGCACCCAATTCTTCATTATCCTGACTTCGCGCTCGCCGTCCTGCACGCGGCGTCCTGTCGTGCCTCCGGCTTGGTATCCGACAAAAATTATAGTCGCGTTCTCGTCGGGCAGCACACGCATCGCATGATGAAGAACTCGTCCGCCGGTAAGCATTCCCGACGCGGAAATGATGATCCGCGGCCCCTTCATCGAATTGACCTTTTTTGATTCATCCCGACTCGATGCGGTTGTCATAGACGCCGTCCGCAGCGGATGCCGCTTTTGTGAAAGGATCGAAACATACTCCTCGTCATGTTCTTCGTTCCAGCGGTTATATACTTGTGTCGCCTGCGAGGCCATCGGCGAATCGACAACTACAGGAAGAACGGGGATGCGTTTTTGTTCCTCGAGTTCGCGGATCAGATAAAGCACTTCCTGCGTCCGGCCGACAGCGAATGCAGGAATAAGGATCGGCCCTTTTCGGTTCGCCGCTTCGTTGATGATCCGCGCCATCTGCGTTTCCGAATCGACGTCGCCGTGCAGGCGGTCGCCGTATGTTGATTCAACCATCAAGTAATCGCACGCCGGAGGTTTCGCCGGATCTTTTACGATCGGCTGATCGTAATGACCGAGATCGCCGGAAAAAAGGAAACGGAGCGCGGACACTTCTGTCCGCTCGGGAGCATCGCTCCCGGATTCGGTTGGCAGATGTTCAATGTCGGAAGTCACAAGCGGCGCTGCTGACAGAAGAGTCCGCGCTCCCTCTATCTCGACCAACACGAGGCTCGCGCCCATAATGTGGCCGGCGACCATAAAGCTGGCTTTTATGCCATCGCAGACATTAACAGCAGTTCCGTCGTTCGGAACCGGATGAACGAGCTTGAGCGTGTCGCGTGCATCGTCCTCATCATAAAGCGGCATTGCGGGCGCGTGCGAGGTAAGTTGTTTTCGATTTCTGTAGTCGGCATCTTCTTCTTGAAGCCGTCCAGAATCGGTGAGCAATATTTTTAGAAGATCGTTCGTAGCCCGCGACGTAAAAACAGGTCCGGCAAAACCAAGCTTCACGATACGAGGTAAGAAGCCTGTGTGGTCGATATGCGCGTGAGTGATAATTACGGCATCGAGCGTTTTCGGATCGAAAGGCGGATCGATCCAATTTCGTTCACGCAATTCCTTGTAACCCTGAAACAGACCGCAGTCAACCAGAATGCGTTTGCCCTCGTGCTCGAGTAAATATTTTGAACCGGTAACGGTTCCGACACCGCCGAGAAATGTAATTTTCGCCATTAAGGAGATTTTAATTCCGGAATAGTGAATAACGAAAAGTGAATAGTGAATAATGAAAAAACGGCGCGAAGTACTCAGTTCAAATCGGCGAAAACTCTGCGAGCGATTGGCCTATTGATTCGACCTTTACTATTGACCAATAAACCATTCTTCATTCATTACCATTTTTCATTTTTCACTTTTCATTTTTCACTTTTCATTTTTCACTTTTCACTTTTCACTTTTCACTTTTCACTAATTAACGTATTCTTTTGGGAACCAAACGACGTTGCCCGGCTCTTCGGCCTTCGCCTGCTGCTTTCGAAGTTGGGCGTGCTGAACGAGCTGCTGCGCGGATTCGCCGTCTTTCCAATATGTCGCGGAACCGATGTTCAGGTAGATCGGAATTTCTACTTCGCCTATCGTCACTTTGGTCGAGGTGATCGACTCTTTGATTCTCGAGACAACCTCG
>JBOGOW010000102.1:0-9965 GCA_050748285.1 Pyrinomonadaceae bacterium | reverse complement strand
AATTCTCAGCCGTGTGCGGAACCATCGAGTCATCTGAAGTCTTCACCTCGGAAACAGCACCTGCCGATGCAACTTTATTAATAGACCGCTTCTTGCCGGTCGGTTTTTGCTTCTTTATTTTTTCGGCGGCAAGGACCGGAAGGTTTGTCCGGTAGTGTCCGAATGCCGTCTCAAGGTATTGTTTTATACCTTCGAGAACGTCGCTATTTCTCGTATCCGAAATGCTGATCTGCGGAGCAAAATCGTGAGATCTGATGCTGATCACAGATTTCCGAATACCGCCACTTTCCGGCAGAAGTTGGATCACTGCTGTAACGGTACAGGAGTCGAAATTATAGGGTTCTTTTTCGGAGAGGACGATTGCAGCTACTTCAGTGTCGGATGTCGGCGGTTCGGCGGTAGCCGCGTCTTCGTCTGCAGGTGTCTCGTTAGGTTCTGACGCCGAAACATCCATATTACCCGCCGCGATTGCAGTAGGCTTACCCTCCTGGGGAGTGTACGAAGCAGTCGACTCCCTCGGTTCAACCTTATTCGACTCCTCAGTAGCAGGGATAATCTCTTCCGTCTCCAGAGCGTTGTTCGTTTCGGTGAGTTCTCTTTCAAATTCGGGTTTGCATTCGTCTGCGTAAGAAGAGCGACCGCTGTCGATGTCCCTCGCTCGAGAAATTACGCCAAGATATTCGTCACGAGTTTCCTGCGCGTAAGGATCAGGAACGATCTCCGGCGAAGTCGCAGCAGGAATTGGTATCGGAACAGGCTGAGTCGGAGGTGCTGCCACGACCTGCACTTGACCCTCAAAAGGAGGGCGAGCCGTCGGCCGATTAGTGACCTGTGTTTGAACCGGGCTCGGCTGAACTGCACCCTGCTTTGCGATCTCACGCAGGCTTTCAAGAAACTTGCTCAGGAAGAGATTCCTGACCGTCGCTTCCTCATGAGCGCGGCACATATATTCCGCTCCCTTCCACATTTCAAGGCCGAGTTGGTGATTTGTCGAGCCGCTGCTCTGAAACCCTTCGGCCCGGCTCACCTCGGTCGCAAGGGTTTTGGCGGTGAAGATCAACTGCTCGATCTTTTCGCGGTTGTCGAGCGGTACGAACGAACCGCTATTCAGAATTTCCATGTTTGTTCTCACTCCACATTACTGTCTTCCGCTTGTTTCTTTCTTGTGATTTGAGCGGTGAGTGTTTCTAATTCTGCGCTTTTCCTTAGTGGATGAGCTATCTGAAATCATCGGTGTGGAATCGCGTAGGTGCTTGAGAAAAACGCGGTGAGGTATCGGGTAGAATCGGGTATTCCTATCGTAGGGCATTTGATATCGACATAGACACCGAGTCATAGACAGAACTTTCCGAACAGTTCTTATATTTAAGCCGTTTCAGGCTGCTGCGGAATATGCGACGGGCCGCAATTGCGACCTATTGTGATTATCGCCGGCTTGTTCTTTGTGTTTCTTAAGTATCCGTGAAAGGGTGGAATGAGTAGTGCCCATTGATCGTGCGGCTCGCCGTAGGTTGCCATTGCTTTGCTTGAGTGCGTGCTCGATGAATGTCGCGGCGGACTTTACGTAGACGCTTTCGAGATCGTCAGTATCCGGATCGAACGTGACGGTCACGAAGCTGCGATTCGCGTATTCGCCCGTATGAGCTGCTCGGTCCGATCCTGTTTCCGGCAAGGACAATGCGGCCCCTGCTCCGCCCGGTGATGAAATCGGCCTGAGCGTATTCCTAACAATGTCGAGGGTGATAACCGGATCATCGATCGACTCGACGGCAAGGCGGGTCGCGAAGTTTTTTAGTTCCCGATAGTTGCCTTTCCATTCAAGATTCTGAATTTCTGTCAAAGCCTCCTGGTCAATCACAAACGGCGTACTCCTGCCGACTGTAGCTCTTTCCTCATCCATCTTACTGACGAACAGTTCGGTGATCTTTTCCTTTTGATAGCGAAGCGGGATCGTTTCAAGCTGGAGAATATTCAGCCGGTCGAAAAGGTCGGGGCGGAACGACCCGTTTCTTACCATTTCCATAAGGTCGCGAGATGTGGCGGATACGATCCGAGCATCTATCTCACGCTCGTAAGTGCCGCCGACCCTGCGTATCCGCTTTTCTTCCACGGCTTTCAGAAGCTTCGCCTGAAGACCAAGCGTCAACTCTCCTATCTCGTCGAGAAAAAGCGTCCCACCTCCTGACGTTTCGAAGATCCCCGCTTTCGCTGAAGCGGCTCCTGTAAAAGCTCCTTTCTCATAGCCGAACAGCTCCGATTCGAGAAGTTCCGAGGTAAAACTCGCGCAGTTGACACTTACGAACTCCCGCTTCGATCTCGGGCTTTGTTCGTGAAGCTTCCGGGCGATCGTCGTTTTGCCTGTTCCCCTCTCGCCTGTAATCAGCACGTAATGCGGAACTCGGGCATACAGAGCTATCTTCTCCTCTAAGATCAACGAAACTCGGTCGGTGTTTTTCATTAAGCGATCTCCCTAAGAACATTGCTAGGTTTTAGTAGCCGTTATCACAAACTCTTCGGTGACTCTCGGTGTTTCCGTTTCGGGAAACCCTGATTCTCATCTCGATTTGTTTAACCTACATAACTACAAACCCACATAAAGCGGAGAGGTTACTTTTTGAAAACAAATTTTCCCAATTTGATGGAAGGCATGTCTCGCTCGTCCTTCAATATTTATGCCGCAAAGGTGCGCACTCCGGGCAGCTCGCGGACGACCGATAGATCGAGAACTGCATTTTCATTGGGGTCTAACAACCATCCGGGCAGCTCCGCCGGTTTTTCTTTTACAAACACGTTGCAATCACCCCGCAAATCGGGCAGAAAACCTATATCGCTTGATTCCGGCGGATACAAAGCAAGGATCGGTTCAAGATAGAAATGTGGAGACCGTTCGGGAAGAAAGAATCGCTGCTTTCCGTGCTGGACGATATTGACGAGCCCCATCCCTCGAAGCTCCCTGATCTGCTCAAACGTCGAGGGACAAACCTCCGTGAGAAGCTGCCCCTGAAACCGCGCTGTGCGGATCTTGATGTCGCCGGTCAGATTCACTGTGTTGTTCTCGAAATCCACGACACGGAGGATTTCGGCGGCCGTCGTGGGAAGGTCAGAGCGAAGCCCGAAATGACGGCGAATATCGCTGACCCATTCAGAGGCGATTTTCACGCCAACGAGTCTCATACCGTCGTCAGTTGTCGTCCTGACAATATTTAACGCGTCGTGACTAAGCGTTTTTAGATACTTCCAGATCGGCAGCAAAGCTCCGCTAAGTAAGTGAATTGTCTTTTGTTCAAATGGTGGAATTTTCGCCTCCTCTTCCCGCCACCACGTTTCTGCCCTGCCCTTGGCTACAACTCGGTACCTTTGATTTAGTTCATTCTCTCTCACGTAAGAGAGGTTCCTTCCCGCAGGTTTCGAGATCGAGAACATCTGATATCTTTCTCCGGTTTCAGGGTCGGTGTGAGAGAGTGTCCGGCGAACCGCAATGAACGAACCGTCTCCACGGTGCTGAAAGAATTGGTGGACCTCGCCGGCAGCAAGCTCCTCGAATTTCGCCGGTGTCGATGCTACTTGCAGATTCAACTTGTAATAGACCGTTTTCGCTCCTGTCAGTACATCCACGTGCATCATCTGGGGAGGTTCGGCCATTTCAACGGAAGCCGCCTTCAGGTCTTCCATTCCGTCGTCGAGCTTTCCTTTCTGCTTGAGATATTCGACCGTTTCAAGGAATGTTTGGTAAAAATAATCGAACAATGCGTTCTGCCGATCCACTTCGAGCGACAGCAACCGGTTCAGAAACCTGGGGATGTTTGTCTTTTCGCTATCCGGGATCGCCTCACCTTCATCTGTGTTCTTAACAAGACCCATGTCTTTCAATGCCTGCTTCGGATCTTCCATACCTTCGATCTCGCGGCCTCGCATGATGCTTGTAAGAATGACGTTCAATGCTGAACGGCCCTCCTTCGATTCGAGATTATATTTGTCTAGATTGCCTGCTTTTTCCGCTTTTCTGTCTCCTTTTGTAAGGGCTCCCATGTTTCCGAGTCTGCGAGCGATCGTTGCGGAAAACCGTTTCTCGCCGCCGAGTTCAGTGAAAACGAGAAGATAGACGGGCGGTGCGACCTGTCCGGTGCGATGGGTACGCCCAAAGTCCTGGATCTGCTTGTCGGCTGACCATTTCAGTTCAGCCGCAATGTGAAGACGCCTTTGCTTATTGCCTATCTGCTTTCCGGCATGAAGGCTGTCGCCGGTCGAAGCAACCTCGGACATTATCGCGATTCGCTTTTTGCCATTCTGGAACGCATTCTTCTCGTGAAGATTGATGAGCTTCGACGGAACACCCGGAAGTTGACGTGGACGATATTCGAGAGTGCCGGATGAAGTTCGAATGAGGCGTTTCTTGCGGCCAGTCATCTCAGCGACGTTCTCCACTCCAAAGTAGTTAACGAGCTGATCGAGAGGATGTTCGGGCACTTCGAGGACGGAGAGTTTATCGAGCAGTTCCGACCTGAGCTGTAGAGCTGCCCGACTCTCGATCTGAGTGCCGGTTTGATCGAGTACGGGAATATATTCGGTTGTACCGGAATATGGGTTCGTGCGTTCCTGGAAGCAGGCCGTGGGAAAGCAGTGGGTCACAAGTCGTGTCAAAGTTTCTCGAGGGCTAAAATCGAGACTGTCGATGGCCTCATCCTGATCGGCCGCACGCTCGATCTGTTTCTTTGTCTGGCTTTCGCCCGTTCCTGTTATGGAAACAACGATCGACTCTTTCCGAGCAAGAGCATTCTCGATCTCGCGAATAAGGGTTGGAACTTTGAAAGCTGTGATCAGATTTCGAAAACATCGCTGATGTTCTCCCCAGAACTGATTGACCGCTTGGGCTCGTGTCGACTTGCCGGAATTAGTGAGGTCAAGGGCACGGTGGATATTCTTAAATACCTCCTGCCAGCCTTGGGCCATGTTGTCGTACATATGTCTCTGCGCGGGCGTGAGCCAGTGGATCACTTCACGGAACTCGACCGCAAGCCCCGATTCAGGATCGGTACCCATGCTAAGGTTTCCGCACAAGTACCGGCCCATTGCTTTCAGATCACGGCAGACCATTTCCAGAGCACCTACTCCGCCCGATTCGATCTCCTCGGCAAACTGCTCAAAGCCCAAAGGAAAGTTCGTACCAGCTCCCCAAAGTCCAAGCCTCGACATGTAGGCGAGATGTCTTACTTCTCCTGCGGACGTGGCGGAGGAATAGACAACCCGGAAATTGGGATACTTCTCGGGATCCTGGATCTCAAGAACCGCCGCGCCTGTTTGAGTCGACTTGCCTCGGTCGTCTGCAAACGCATACTTAGCCTTGTGCCCCTCGTCTAAGATCACGACTCCCTCGCTTCCAAGCCAACGAATAAGTTGATCGATGCGACGATTGCCGGATCTGGAGCGGGCTATCAGCGATCGGTAGGTGCAGAAAACGATGCCGTCGCCAAAAGTGATCTCGCCGACTGTTGGATAGTCATTTATAAGTTTTATCGGAGGGGTGAGGCCGAGCCTGCGAAATTCGTCCGATACGGCTTCGATAAGGTCGGCCTTTACGGAAAACCACACGGCACGCTTGCGGCCCTGAAACCAGTTATCAAGAATCACCCCCGCAAGTGTCGCTGTCTTGCCGGTTCCGGTCCCGTCACCGATGCTAATGCCAGCTCGAGCTCCGTCCGGTAGTCGCTGACCATGCGCCTGTCCGGCGTAGATGATCCTCTCAAACTGCATAGCGGATAGCTTTCCGCTTGTACAAAGTTCTTTAGGAAGATGTGGACGATAGGCGATCGGTGGAGGCTCGACGTTCGCTAGCCCGGGCGGTTCGACTATCACACCCGGATGAGGTGCTCCGCCGACAACGTAACGCGGAACATATGCGGTTATCCGGGCTTCGGTATCCGGTCCGTACGCCTCAGTAGAAACTACCGTCGCGGTTGCGGTAGCAACTGCTGGAATAGGCGCAGCCGTGCCCGCCGTCATTTGTCCTTGACTAGATAACATCTCGTTGTTGATCGGTCTTAGGTTGAAGAGTTGGATCGCGACCGGACTGCGTTAATCAACGTCGTAGCCGATGAAGTTTTCGTCGTTAATGAGCAGGTAATAGTAACCGTTGCCGCAGGCTGCGTATTCCAGAGATAGGAACCCGCGAAAGTCGCCCGACTCGGCGTTGAGATCGGTTTCGATCGAGATGTCGTACCCGGCGAACTTCGCCCAACGGCCTGTGATAAACATCCCTGCCGATCTGTTTCGGATAGATTCACGAAGCCGTTCGATCGCGAGCGGATACTTTTTAGCGATCCGGTTCAGCGAGATAACCTTGCCGTCGATATTGGTTCCGGTTGTTATGTGTAGTTCGTACAGGGTTTTCGGACGCAGGTTTTTATCCTTTTCCCAGGAATTCGGCTCGACAAGATCCTTTCTCCACACATCGAAGTCCGGAAGTACAAGGCAGTCGCGAATGAATGGATTCGTAAAGCTGGCCTCACCCGCCATCTGCTTGTACTTTTCGATAATGCGATATTCTTTTCTGAGTTTATCCTCGCCGGTCGGTGGAGGCTTGCAGTGTGTGAATTTCGTATAGCGTACCAAATCGGACTCGTACACACAGTATCCGCGTCGGCTGCTACGCGGTTTGAACCGGCACAGGCCGCCACTGTCCGAAATAAAGAATCGATCTTTCCTGCCGTTAGGACTAACGGCCCCGACGATAGTACCGCTTTTGACGGCTTCATGAAGTTCCTGGTAATTCATATCTATTCAGATCCAATCGTCTTGAATGCTTCTTCGACACTGTTGAATCTTTCGTGGCGAACAGAGAGGACACTGGCTACGGCATCACTGAATGCGAGTTTGCGGCCGAGGATGAAAGTTACGCCTACGGTTGTTCCGTTTCGGTAGTACTCTCGACCGGAAAGGCTGATCGATCTGGTAACTCGAATGCCGGGCGAGATCGAATCCCAGAACCGTCTTCCCGAGGCACTTTCAGGCGATCCGCCTTCGCCGAGGATAACCGCGAACCGCCCGCCGGCTTCGAGACGCCGAAGAGCGGACTCGACGTGCCGAAATCCGAATTTGTTCTGATTCCGCTCCACCCGGCCGCCGCTAGACGAAAATGGCGGATTGATTAAAAGAACAGTCGGGGTGATCGTATCCGGCAGAAAGTCGTCTATGAATTCGGCATCATGACCGGTCGGATCGAAACCGATAAGTCTGGCAAGCTGCCGTCGCCTTGGATCTATTTCATTCGCGACTACAGTCGCTCCGGCCGCCCGTGCCCACACGGCAAGGCCGCCGGTGCCGCACGAGGGCTCAAGCACGGTATCGTCGCCGCATAGATCCATTACATACGCGGCAAGATATGCGATCGGTGCCGGTGTGGAAAACTGCTGATAGGTAACTTGGGTTGAACTCCGCCACGACTGGGTCGGCAGTCTTTGCTGCAGCGGTCTGAGTATTTCGGTGCAGGCGGTGCGAGGATCCTCCGAAGACAAAAGTTGTTTCCCGTACTTTGTCGCGATGAGATAGTTAAGAGCGATTTCCCCGATCTCATGACATAGGTGCGGATCGGTCGCGAAGCCATCGACACCCCAATCGCGACAAATTGCCTGCAGATCACGATTATTCAACCTTCTTCCCGAATCAATGATCGTGGCGATCTGTTTGATCAGGTCGAAGGGAATATTTGAGTGTTCGTCAGACTGGCACATTATGCCTACTGCCAGCCGCTCGGTTTTTGCTCTACGCAAGAGATAGTTGACGACTCGCCTCTTCCAGACATTCCGGAGTTAGATATTCGAGCCATTCGGTAACGGTGAGATATTTCAAGGGAGTACCACTGAGTAGTGCATCGTCCAAGCCCTTGATGCGTCCGTCCCAAGTCACGATCCGAACATCCTCGTTGTATCCAAAGGAAACTTTATCCGAGATGCGAAGCCGAACCAACGACGACAGAGCTCGCGCTACGTGCCGATTTGTGAAGCTGTCTTTATCAAAAGCGATCTCAAGCGGTAGTCGCCTTGCGGTTTCCACGATCTCGCGGTGAGCAGTTGCGACGCCGCTGTTTCCGACAACGTATCGGTCAGGTAAGTACCGTTGGGCCGCTGCGGCCTTCAATGCACCTTCAGTAACTAGAACGGATCTAGTTGATCGTGAACAGGGATCGGCATGATGCAAAGGAGCACCCGGCCCGCACCCGCCTTTTTCCTTCACTGATGATAGCCAGACGTAACGCTCCGACTTGTTGGGTATATACCGCATAAACCGTATCTGGCAGGCCCGTATCAATCCATCAGGTCCGACGAATGGTATAAGCATCAGGTCATCGAAGGAATTCTGTTCGCTCCAAAGGCGCCACCGGCCCTTCGCATCCCTCCAGAAGCCCGGCACTCCCTCGATGGATCGGACCCCTTCCTTCGCTAATTCATCGAGGATCGTCTCACCTAATATCCGCCGCTCAATTACCAGTCGCGGGAGATTCCCATATAGTGAGAAGTCTTCTATTCCCCGTTCCAATAATCCGCCCCGGGCTTCCACAATCACGCGGTTGGAAGATGCGGGTGAGATCTCGATAAGTTTCCGATAAACCGTATCCCTTACCGAAAGGGGTGCGAGAGCTGTTGAAATCTTGGGTTTCCTCCGTCGAGGAAATCGGTTGAAGCTTCGTTCGAAATTGAAATCAAAACCCGGACGCGATCCGTCGTGATAATAGACTCCCCAACCGTAGCGGCTCACTCGATCCGAATTCAAAATACTGCGGGCGCAGAATGAGATAGCTTCTGTCGCGGTAGTGCTGCACCAGTCTGGCTTTCCGCAAATGCTGCATGGACGCTTTTTAGATACGCGATTGTATCCTGTTCCGGTTGTTGCCACTTCCGTTCCTCCCCCTTATGCCCGCAGCTTGTTTATGTTGCTCATAACATCGCGCAATGTTGGATAAAACACTCATTAGATGTTAAGATGATATGCAGGTTTTATCCAGATGGGGAATATAGCAAAGACAAAAGCGATCCGAGTCCTTCGTTCGCAGGGCGGGACGCTTCGGACATCCGACATTCTCGGTCTCGGCATTCATCCGAGAACTCTGTACGAACTGCGTGACAGCGGAAAGGTCACACAGATCACTCGTGGCGTATACCGTCTCGCAGAGGAGCCGCCGACAGAGAATATTGAACTTACGGCGGCAGCGATGCGAGTACCTGATGGCGTCATCTGCCTTATCTCCGCTCTATCTTTCCATCGGATTACTAACGAAGTTCCCCACGAGGTGTATCTCGCAATTCCAAAGGGAAGGCAGAAACCAAAACTCGATTACCCGCCGATTCGTGTTTTCCGATTTTCGTCGGAAGCGTATTCAGCCGGTATCGAAAAACATGCAATAGATGGAACACAAGTGAAGATCTATTCGATAGAAAAGACTGTGGCGGACTGTTTTAAGTTCAGGAATCGGATAGGACTCGATGTGGCGTTGGAAGCGCTTAGAATTTGTATCAGAAACAAGGGTTCAAGACAGAAGATACTGGAGTTTGCGCGGGTATGTCGGGTGGAGCGGGTGATCCGCCCCTATCTTGAAGCAATACAATGACGATTCGAAGAGCAAATCTTGCCGCATCTATACATCAGCGCCTGCTCAACATTGCCCGGCGTGAAGATCGTACTCTGAACGAATTGCTGCAATACTTCGCTATCGAACGTTTTTTGTTCCGGCTCTCCCAGACGGAATATCGACGGATGTTCGTATTAAAAGGCGCTCAAATGATGAGGATCTGGGAAGTACCGGCAGCACGGCCGACTATGGATGTCGATCTCCTTGGTCGGACCAGCAATGACGTCGAAAATCTTCAAACGATAATTCGTGAATGCTGTTCGTTGGAAGTGGATGACGGTGTGGTTTTTGATCCCAAAACGGTTTCAGCCGAGATCATTCGAAAGGCCGGCGAAGATCAAGG
>JBOGOW010000101.1:0-9969 GCA_050748285.1 Pyrinomonadaceae bacterium | reverse complement strand
CATTATATCCTTTCATCTGTAGCGTATCCTCCTTCAGGCTTCGTGCCTGTTTGTTTTTTTTGATCAAAAACAAGGATACGCTACTTTTTCTATTTACCCTCTTCCACAACTTTCGATACTATCTCAACGGAAGCACTATTTGAGGACGCAATAACCTGTCCGTTTCTCAAGATTTCCACGCGAGGAGCAACTTCCATCGGGGCTTCACGGAATACGATGATCGGTTCATAAGCGCATTCTTCGCTGCCGATTTCGCCCATTAAACGCTGGGCTTCCCATGTCCCCCCAATTGTCGCATTGCCCGTAGCCATCGACTCCGCAAGACCCTGTCCGTCTATTACGGCAACGCTGGTTTCGCTGCTTTCCCATATCACACCCTCTGCTGGATAGGATGGAAGTATCTGCCCGTAGGAATTGATATCCTGTTGATATGCGACGAAGTTCGAAAAATCACCGACCGCCGTCAACAGACTGAACGGGTCAATCCACCCATCATTAAAGACATTTTGGCAGTGGTTCCGGCAGTCATACGTGTTTGAAACTCCGCCCGAATCGCTTATCTGCTCCGAGCGTCCACTAAGGGCATTGTCAGCCGAACCTTTGATCGACCACGCGATCTGGCCACTCGTTAGATTCAGGGGGATCATATTGCCGTTTACATCCGGCTTCTGGCTATCTCTTAACTCGCGGAAGTCGATTGCCAAAGTTTGGTTCCATTTGATCTGTTTTACTCCAAGCGAATAACCACCTCCTTCCCAGGTCATAAAAGCGGTGAATTTCTTCTGCTCGCCGGTCTCGTTCTTGATATACAGGATCGTATGATAATCGCCGTTTGCTTTCCACGGGTAGCCTCCCGCACTCGTTGGCGTCTTTTGCGGATCGAACATCGGCACTTGAAAGACATGTTCGCCGTTCGGGCTGACGCTTTGAACGGACGTGATTATTGTGCCTTTGGGTGAGTCGTATTCCAGTTCGATGCCGCCGTACTTCACCGAGCTCGGCACATTTGCATTTTCTATAATGTTGGTGAGTTCAATGAGTTTTGTTGCACCGGCCGCAATCTGCTTTTCGGGCAGGTTGATCGCGGTTACAGTCCCGTCAGGACGTGTGTAAATGATCTTTCCTTTTACGCGTGAGGGTTGTGTCCCGTTGTTTCTAACCGCGACGGTCGAATCGAGCTTGGCACCATTTACATTTCTGAATCGAAAACCGTTCCCATTCCATTTTTGCGAAGCGGTCGTTTCGGGATCGATGAAGTTAACCGTTGCCGAATAGCCATTACTTGGTTTGGCAACGAACATTCGGGCCATTACATCCCCCGGATTGCCGTTATGCGTGATCGAAATTCCGCCCTTGAGTTGAAGCGAACCGTTTTCATTCCCAACAAGATCACGCATTATGTCAATAACACGCGTTTCCCAAGGTGCAAGGGTGATCTGGGCGGGCGATGACTGCACTGGAATCGTGCCATCAACTGAAACGGACACGGCAATCGGGCCGCTCGACGTATTTGAAACGACGACCCGCGTTTTCGAATCTGAATACGGAAGCCACCAAACGCTTTCAAGCCGGTTCGAGATATATTTTGACGTGTAGCCAAGCTGTTCCGCCCAGATCAGATTTCGTTCCGAGTCAACCAGCTTGACCTGCGCCCCAAGCTGCAGGTTGCCGCCTTCGTATGAGATCTTAATGCTGCCCTCGCGAAATTCGTTTGCTTGGCCTGCCAGCAATTGATGCATATCCACATCGATATAAGATGCCGCCGGCACCGTAATTGGTGGAAGCTGAAGTCGCGACCCGCTAAGGCTGTAAAACGTCGGAGTTGCAAATATCGCATCCGCGCCCTTGTTATTCAACATCAGCGTCGCAGTTAAATTATCGTTCAGAGTGTAGTAGGTTCCGGTTAGCGTGTAGGTTTCGTATTCGGGAACAAATGCGGAAACGGAGATTGTATTTGTCTTGTGACCACAGCAATTCCGGCCCTTTTCGGTAAGACCGAAAAGATCGAGATTCGATTTCCTTGCATTCGTATCAACTATCTGCGCGGAAACATTTTGCAGCCCGAAAATACATGCGTAGAGGAACAATATCGAAACGTATTTCGAGAAAGCATTCTTGGCAAAGCGTTGCGGAAACATTTGAGCCTCCAAACATTTATGGGCGGAAAGGTTTTTTTCGTTGGGGGACGAAAACGGTTTTCAATCAAATAAATTGAGAAGGTCAATGCGAGTACGATACGCCTCTTCAATTTTTGTGTCAAGAAAATTATTGACCGCTTGACTGGGACATTTTTTTGAATTGGATATCCATCCGTGAAAATTTCCCAATTCGCTGAAAATGCGATAAATTGTAACTTGGATTGATGTGTCTGCATTAAAGCGGATGCGGTGAGTATAGGTTAAAAAAATAATGGATTTTGCAACGAAGGAAATTTTTAAGCGATACGCGAGTATTTTGATCGGAAGGCCGATCTCGCCCGTTTTTCTAAATATTTTGGTTACAAGCGTATGCGATATGCGGTGCACGCACTGTTTTTTTACCGAAGAGCTCGATGACCGCCCGCGTAAAAAGCTGCAAATGAAGGCGGATGAGATCGCAAAGATCTCGGAAACTCTCGGCGGCAATCTCGGTGTGCTTGTTCTTGCCGGCGGCGAACCGTTCACGCGGAAAGATCTGCCGCAGATAGTTCGGTCGTTTTACGAAAATAATAAGCTCGAATCTGTTTATCTGATGTCGAACGGCCAGATTCATCCGCGCATTTTCCCCGATGTAGCGCAGATAATGGACGAATGCCCGAATCTGAACGTAAGCGTCGCTCTTGGAATTGACGGAATGAAAGACGCACACGAAAAGATCCGACAGAAAGAGGGAAGTTGGGACAAGGCGATCCATACGGCGCGGACACTTCAGCAGATGAAGCAGGAGCAGTATCCGAAACTCGATATTCAGACGTGCACCTGCGTAATGCGTTCGAACGAAGACACGATCTTCGACTGGTACGATTTTCTAAAACGCGATCTGAAACCGGATAAGGTCAATATCAATTACATTCGTCCGCCGTCCGCCGATCCGAACGAACTGAATTTCGATCACAACCGTTATTCGCAGCTTTCGCATATGATCCTCGAAGATACGAAGAATGCGGCGCTCAAGAATCATTACGGCGGCAAATCGGGAATGTTTAAGGCCGCCGTTGATATCTATATGCACGACGTGATCGCTAAAACCAAGGAAGAGAACAAGGCTCAGTTGAAATGCTACGCCGGAAGCGCCGGTGCGGTCATCTATGACAACGGCGCGTTGAGTTCATGCGAAAATAAGACGGACGTGCTAAACCTCCGCGATTACGATTGGAATTTTCAATCGGCATGGAACACCGATCTTATGAAAGAACGTCGGATCGAAGCTGGTGCGGGATGTTACTGCACGCACGAATCGAATTGCTTTTATCCATCGCTGCCGTTCAACGCGGGCCATCTGGTTAAAATCAAAAAACTCGAACGGCAAATGCGGAAAGCAGCAAAAGTGGGAAGTTTTGCGACCGCCCGTGAAATTGCGCTCAAAGCCTAATAATGAACATCACCGTCGAAAAAACAATGGAAATGCCGAACGCGGTCCTTTTTGCGCGCAAACTTGACGCCGCGCTAAAAGCCGAAAAGAAAAAGCGCGAGCATTTTTATGAAATTATCGACGAAAACAAAAAGATGGAATTTATAAATGGGGAAATTATTTTCCAATCACCCGTCAAGTTGCAGCACAACTCGGTCACCATACGATTGGTCACTTTACTTTCGACTTACGTTTCAAAGAAATCTTTGGGATATGTCGGGGTAGAAAAAATTCTGATTTCGCTTACACGCAACGATTACGAACCTGATATTTGTTTTTTTTATATTACCAAATCAGTTAATTTCAAACCTAAGCAAATGCAGTTTCCGGCACCTGATTTGGTCGCCGAGGTTCTATCGGAATCGACAGAGATTCATGATCGAGAAACCAAGTTTCAGGACTATGCTGCGCACGGAGTCTCGGAATATTGGATCGTCGATCCGGAAAACGAAACTGCTGAACAATACATGCTCCGAAACGAGGAATACGAGCTTGTTTTGAAAGCGAAAGACGGAATGATCGAAAGCGTTGCAGTCGATGGATTTGCAATTCCTATAAAAGCGATATTTAACGAGTCTGAAAATTTAGCGGTAATGAAATCTCTTATCGCAGATTGATGGATGATGGTGTATCTTTGAAGCGCGGGAACCCCCGCAATGTAAGATTTGGATCATATGCTGAGTTATCGATCAGCCTATAAATTTTTGCCCGATGGGGTTCATGGCGAGGTGTTGGATTTTCCTGGTACGCTCACGTGTGGCAAAGATATTGAAGAAGCCCGCAAGCTGCTTGCGGGAGCACTCGTGGATATGGCGGAAACGAACCTTATGCTTGGCGAACCGCTGCCGACGCCTGACCCGACTGCATCGGATGCCGGCGCCGACATCGTCGAACCGATACATTTAATATTGAATGCATCGGCGAAATTTACCGTTGTTCCTGAACTTGTGTATGAAACTGCGTGATTTGCTCCGCCACCTTGCTGCTAACGTTGCAGGTTGGTTCGTGAGGGTGGAAGCCACTCGATTTGGGAGAACATTAAGATAAAGAAAAGAGCATCAATACCAAGGCACCGTGAAATCGTTGAAACAACGGCGGAAAAGATTTGCAAACAACTTGAAATTCCTAAACCCTAGATGCAGCCGAGCGCTCCAAAAATAATGATCATCTCGTCCGACACCGGCGGCGGACATCGGTCAGCGGCTCAGGCGATAGCGGTCGGGATACAGAATTTTTGGCATGGCGAATCGGTCGCTGTCCGCATCGTAAAAGCGGTCGAAGATTCGCACCATATCACACAGAAACTTGTCGCCTTTTACAATTGGGTTCTTCGAAACAAGCAGGGTTGGATGAAGTATCTGTATTGGGCGATCAATAAGATCCGACCGGAAACCCGTGAGTTTTTTCATAAACGATGCATCGGCTACCTGCGCGAACAGTTTGAAAAATGGTGCCCGCATGTTGTCGTCAGCGTTCATCCATTGACTCAGCATATATTCGGACGCATACTTCGCGAACTGAATCTTACGACGCAGATACCGCTTGTAACGATCGTTACCGATCCGTGCTACGGCTTTTGGAAAGGCTGGGCGTGCGATGATGTTTCGCTGTATCTCGTCGCGAATGACGATGCTCAGCAGCAACTATTAGATTACGGCGTCCCGAAGGAAAAGATACGAATTTCCGGTTTGCCGCTTCATCCAAAATTTCGCGAGGTCAACGAAGCCGATGCACAAAGCGCACGAACTGCATTCGGCCTTGATCCCGAAAAATTTACGGTTTTCGTCAATGCCGGCTGGGTCGGCGGCGGCAATATTCCGGCGATCTTTCGTGAGCTCGTTCGCGGTGAGCTCGATGTGCAGGCGATCTTTCTTGCCGGTCGAAACGAAAATCTACGCATCGAGGCTGAAGAGCTTGCCCGAACCGCGAAATTCCCCGTAAAAGTGATCGGCTATTCCGAAGAGGTCGAAAAGGTTATGCAGTCGGCGAACGTGATGGTTTCGAAGCTCGGCGGATTAACCACCTTTGAAGCTCTAGCATGCCGTCTGCCGATCATCGCCGACATCACGACGCCGCCGATGCCGCAAGAGGCTGGCACAGTCAGGATGATCGCAACCCGCGGCGCCGGCATCCTTCTTGAACGCACTATCGATATCGTGCCGACTATTCGTTCGTTGGTTGCCGATGTCGAACGATACAAGAAAATGAAAGCGGCGACCGCGGAACTTTCCGTTCCGAATTCGACCGAGCAGATCGTTCGCGAGATAACCAACCTGCTTCCCTCCCGAAGCGAAGCGCTTGCAGCCTAGAAAACAAGGTTCTCGGCCAAAATCGATACTGCACTTGTCACAAACGCCGCATTTAATTAACCTTTCATATTGGAGTTCAATCGCATTTGTAATTGGAGAGTGAGATTTGAGTTTATTGCTTGAAGGTAAACGTGCGTTCGTTTCCGGTGGAACGCGGGGTATCGGTGCTGCGATCTGCGAAGTTTTTGCACGCGAAGGCGCCGATGTCGCGTTCAATTATCATTCGCGTGATGACCTTGCCGAGGACGTAAAAAAAACTATCGAAACTCATGGCAGACGTGCTCTGGCATACAAGGTTTCGGTTACAGACCGATACGGAATGAAACATATCGCCCGCGAGATAATGGATGCGTGGGGCCCGATCAATGTGCTCGTTAATAACGCAGCTGTTAATAAAGGCGACAACTTTGCCACAACTACCGACAAATCCTGGGATTGGGTTGTTGACACAAATGTGGGAAGTTTGTTCGCAGTTACAAAACCCTTTTACAAACAAATGATCCGCGAACGCGCCGGGTCGATTCTCAACATCACCTCGGTCGGAGCGATCCGCAGCCTTCCGACCTCCGTCCATTACGCGACATCGAAGGCTGCCATGATCGGCTTTACAAAATGCCTCTCGCGTGAAGCTGCGAATTTCGGCATTGCTGTAAACGCGATCGCCGCCGGAATTTTCGACACAGACCTCGGTCACACTCTGCCCGAACGTCTGCTCCAAATGCACGATTTCTGGGTTTCAAAAGGCCGCACCGGCCAACCCGCCGAACTTGCCGAAATCGCCGCATTCATGACCAGCGACCGAAACAGCTTTATGAACGGCGAAGTCGTGATCGTCGATGGCGGCGCGATTACTTAATGAAAAGTGTGCATGGAAAATTTTTAGGCATGAATGTTTTTGACGTATAATTAACTGATGACAGACGAATTACTTCTCGAACGTATTACGGTTAATCCCAATGTTATGACCGGAAAGCCGGTAATCAGGGGTACCAGACTTTCCGTTGAATTCATTCTGGGCTTATTGGCACACGGTTCAACGATGGAAGAGATCCTCGAAGAGTATAAAGGATTAACTCCGGACGATATTCACGCTTGTTTATTTTTTGCGGGGAAAACTTTAAGCCAAGCGGAATTTATGCCGTTAGTCGTGGAGACCGCCTGAATGCGGTTTCTTGTCGATGAATGTACCGGCCCGGCGGTTGCAAAATGGTTGCGGCAAGCCGGTCATGACGCTTTCTCAATCTTCGACGAAACTCAAGGGCTTTCGGACACCGACGTTCTTGCGAAAGCAAATTCCGAACTTTGGATGGTAATAACGAATGACTAGGATTTCGGTGAAATGATTTTTCGCGAGGGGCGCGAACATCGAGGAGTTGTATTCCTCAGATTGAAAGATGAGCGCTCGGCGAATAAAATCGACGTTCTGCAAAAGCTATTGGAAAGCCATGGATTCAAACTGTCGAATCAGTTCGTAACGGTAACGGAAACAAAAGTTCGTTTTGCCTGATACTACGATACCAAAACAAAACGGCAATTTTACCGACAACGATTCCAGCAATTTCATTTCCGGCAAAGTCGTAATTCCAGAAGGCGGTTCGATTACTTACACTGGAACGCAGGCATCCTTGCCTGCAACACCGGTTCTTGCGGCGACGTTAACTTAAGACTGGAACGCAGGCATCCTTGCCTGCAACACCGGTTCCTGCGGCGAAATTGGAATCCTTCCAGTTTTGGGCTAAAATCAAACGTTCATCTAACAATTGAAACCAAGAATTTGTTTCTAAAGGAGTTGTCTTTATGAGAAAAAGTTCGTTCAACAATCTGCTTTTCACTTTCGCGATCTCAGCAATTTTGATTCCAGGCGTTATTGCTCAGAATCGCACCGCTGACGCCGAGACTATTGCCAAACGCAATGCGATCGAGTCCGAGCTCCAATCGGTTGCGAGCGTTTACCGAAAGGTGATGGTGCCGATGCGCGACGGCAAACGGATGGCGGCGGACATTTATCGTCCCAAAGATAACACGAAACAGTATCCGATAATTTTCTCGCGTACGCCCTACAATTTTAATTTTTGGGACGTACGGCTTGGAGCTCCGCGCGATATGACGACGATCCTAGATGCGGTGAAACGCGGCTATGCATACGTTGTGATGAACGAACGCGGCCATTTTTTCTCGGAAGGGAATTACGACATTCTTGGCCCGCCGACGACCGACGGCGAAGACGCGATCAATGAAATGACGAAACAGCCGTGGTCGAACGGGAAGGTCGGAACGATCGGCTGCTCATCGACCGCCGAATGGCAGATGGCAGTGGCAGCGCGCGATGTTTCGGGATTTACGACGATGATTGCGCAAGGTTACGGTGCCGGAGTAGGTCGTGTCGGGCCGTATTATGAACAGGGCAATTGGTATCGCGGAGGTGCGGTGCAGATGTTGTTTATCGCGTGGCTTTACGGCGAACAAAATCAAGACCGGCCGATGTTTCCGGCGAATACGTCGCAGGAAGATTTGATCCGCGCTTCGAAGTCATTTGATCTGGCTGAGCAATCTCCTCGCATAGATTGGTCACAGGCTCTTCGACATCTCCCCGAAATGGACATTATAAAAGCCGTGAATGGCCCGCGTGGAATCTTTGCCGACGAGATGCCGGTCGCAACCGGCGGTGCGATGATAAAGCGAACGCCGAACGATCCGGCTTGGTACAAAGGTGGACTTTTTCACGACAATATGAAGATCAACATTCCCGGTTTTTGGTTTATGTCGTGGTATGACGTTTCGGTCGGGCCAAATCTCGCGCTCTATAATCACGTCCGCAAAACCGCTCGTCCCGAGATTGCCGACAAACAATACGCCGTTATTGCTCCAACGCTTCATTGCAGCTACACGCGGGCGACCGAAAACACTATCGTAGGCGAACGCAGCATGGGCGATGCGCGGCTCGATTACAGCAAGATGACCTACGACTGGTTCGATCATTTTCTAAAAGGCGAGGACAATGACGTTTTGAAAATGCCAAAGGTTCAGTATTTTACGATGGGCAGCAACAAATGGCAGTCTTCCGAATCGTGGCCTCCAAAAGGCGCCGGGCCGATGAAGTTTTATCTTTCGAGCAGCGGCAAAGCGAATTCTTTGAACGGCGACGGAAAACTAACCGCCGCAACACCGGAGACAGATGCGCCCGACAGCTTTACATACGACCCGATGAACCCCGTGCCGTCCTTTGGCGGCAATGTCTGCTGCACCGGAAATGCAGTTCAGGGCGGAAGTTGGGATCAGACGAAAATGGAAGAGCGGCAGGATATTCTGGTTTACAGCACGGATGTTCTCAAGGAAGGTTTTGAACTGAGCGGCCCGATCGATGTTACGCTTTACGTTTCTTCCGACGCGAAAGATACCGATTTTACCGTCAAGCTGATCGACGTTGATGAAAACGGCAAAGCCTGGAATCTCGACGAAACAATCCAGCGAATGCGCTACCGCGACGGATACGACAAACCGCTCGCATGGATGGAACCGGGCAAGGTTTACAAAGTTAAGTTTCAGCCGATGACCACCAGTAACTATTTCGCCGCAGGCCATCGCCTCCGCATCGAAATCTCAAGCAGCAACTTCCCACGCTTTGACCGCAACCTAAACACCGGCGGCAAGAATTACGACGAAACCAAATCCGTCATCGCAAAAAACTCCGTCCGCCATTCGAAACAATACCCTGCGGAGATTACGATTTCGGTGGTCAAGAGCAGATAACGCAGTGGCCGCGTCGCAATGAAAGTAGTTTTCGATACGAATGTTCTGGTGGCAGCTCTTCGATCTAGATTTGGAGCGTCGTATCGGTTGATATCTCAATTGCCCTCAGATAAATTCCAGATATCGTTGTCGCTTCCTCTCTATATGGAATACAAGGAGGTGTTGCTCCGACCTGATGTAAAGCCTCCGGGCGTTTTGGATTCTGACATAATAGAATTTATAGATAATAGAGAGCTTTGAAAAACCCATGGTAAAAGTAGCATATAAATGTGTGAAAGTTTAAAATTAGGGAATGGAAAAC
>JBOGOW010000100.1:0-10116 GCA_050748285.1 Pyrinomonadaceae bacterium | reverse complement strand
TGTTATTTCATATGAATTCATGGTTCAAGGTTTTTACAGCGGACTGAAACCGCGCACACAACACGAAACAACACGAATGGAACAAAAAAGCGTTCGAATAATTTAGCTTACAAAGCACTAGGAACTTCGCTTGGACACAGCCGATTTTTATCACAAATAAATGACGGTCGGTTGCTACCCGTAAGTTAAACTATTACATTAATTTGCACCTCTAGTTGTTGCAGGAAAGTTGCTTACCACAATATATTGTATAAATTTTTCTTGACAAATGTGTCGCTCTTGGTCTATATTTCGTTTACTTGAGGAGCGATCCGATCAACAAACTTCAAGCCCGAAATAAGCGAAATCAATCAAGTTCGACATTTCAAAATGCTATTCGCGGTGTTAAAATAGTATTAACCAAACATCGGTGTCTTTAGACGCACGTTTGAACGCAGGAGACGAATATGAGCGTAATTCTCAACCCCGTTTCGACGGGTGAATTTGCCCCGAAAAACATTGGCAACGGCACAGGCACGGCCGCACAGCGCGAGTTTGCGCCGTTGGGACTGAACGCGCAAAAGGTTGTCGCGAAGCGCTACTCGATGAAAGACGAGCATGGCGAAGCGATCGAAACCTGGGACGATATAGTCCGCCGCGTCGTCGGTCACGTCTCAAAAACTGAAGCGGATCAATACGCTCGTTCGACATTTTATACCGATATGTCGGCGGTGATGCTCGCCCGTGAATTCATCCCGAATACGCCTTGTCTTGTAAATGCCGGAAAACCGAAAGGGCAGCTCGCGGCCTGCTTTGTGCTGAATGTTCCCGATTCGATCGAGGGCATAATGGAGCACGCGCAAAACGTGGCGATCATTCACCAGACAGGCGGCGGAACGGGAATGACATACGAATTTTTGCGGCCAGCGGGTTCGATGGTAAATTCAACACGCGGCGTCGCATCCGGCCCGGTCAGCTTTATGAACATCGTCAATCAGACGACCGAGGTCGTAAAGCAGGGCGGCGTCCGGCGCGGTGCGAATATGGGAATTTTGGCGATCACGCACCCCGATATTCTTCGCTTTATTCACGCGAAAAACGATCAAACGAGTCTGACGAATTTCAATATTTCCGTAACCGTAACGGATCTTTTTATGGACGCGGTCGATAGCCGTACTTGGTTTCAAACCGAGTTTGACGGCGAACCGTGGCAGCAGCCGATCCACGATGCCGCGACTGGCTCCGATTATGTAGTTTATCGAAAACCGGACGGTTCGACCGCGACGTTCGCGGACAAATTGGCGTTCGAGACTGCCGATCTTTCCGGTTGCACCATCGAAGAACCGCCGATGCAGGGAATGGTTTACGCACCCGACATCTGGAACCGCATCATCGCTTCGGCGCATAAATACGCCGAACCGGGAATCATCTTTATCGACGAGGTGAATCGACATAACCACATGAACGCGTCGATGGGGCCGATCTATGCGTGCAACCCATGCGGCGAGCAGCAGCTTCATTTCAATAATTCGTGCAATCTTGGTTCGATCGATGTTGCGAAATTTTATACAGAGGTCGGCGACGGTACCGATGCCGAAGAATGTATCGAATGGAATCGGCTGGCGCGCACGACGCATCTTTCGACGAGATTTCTCGATAATGTCGTCGATGCCGGCCACTTCCCGCTTGAGGAGATAGACGAAGTTGTAAAGCGGACGCGGCCTGTCGGACTAGGAATTATGGGCTTCGCAGATCTTTGTCTAAAACTCGGCGTAACCTACGGCAGCGACGATTCGCTCGAACTGATGGGAAAAGTTATGGGCTTTATTCGCCGCGAAGCGTGGATGGAATCGCTGCGTTTGGGCGCACTCAAAGGAACGTTTCCGGAGCACGAAAAAAACCGCGACGCGTATGCAAAGTTTCTTTACGAGGATGTCGGCATCCCGCGCGAGATGCCGCTGACGCCGCGAAATTACGAAGTTACAACGATCGCACCGACAGGCACGATCTCACTCGTTGCCGAAACTTCATCGGGCATCGAGCCGAATTTCTCATGGGCATACGTTCGCCAGGATACACTCGGCACGCGAACTTATGTTCACACGCCGGCGGCGGAAGCTCTCGGCCTCGACGTAGATCAAACCGATGAAAATTCGATCAAAACCGCGGCAGAATACGTAGTCGAAAATCAAGATGAATTGCCCGAGCATTTCATTTCCGCAATGGATATTTCATCGATGCAGCATGTGAAAGTTTTGGCCGCTGCGCAAAAGCACGTCGATAACTCTATCTCGAAAACCTGCAATGGCGCGAATAACGACACTGTCGAATCGGTTGACGAGCTCTATCACACGGCGCGCAGACTCGGCTGCAAAGCCGTCAGCTATTACCGCGACGGCAGCCGCGAAAATCAGGTTTTAAACACGATGACCAAGTCGGCACCGGAATCGATTGCAACGGCGCCTTCACGGAACGCGGACACTCCTGTCCGCATCTCGTCAGAATCGGAACCGACTGAAACCGTCGGAGAACCCGACCACTTTGTCGATTTTCTCGAAACGTCGAATAGCGACACCAGCAAAATCTCTGATCTCCAATCGCGTGTAGTGCGCCCCCGCGAGCTTCAAGGCTCGACATGGCGAATTCCGTTCGAAAATCAAAATCTTTATGTAACGGTCAATCATGATGGCGAGCGAATTCTGGAAATATTTGTCGCCGGCCCGATCAGCGCGGGCGTCGGTTTGCTTGCGTCGAAAATGCTTCGCGGAGGCTTTGACGTAAATGAGGTCGCACGCAGTTTGAACAAAGTTACTGGAACACATGCCGTTTGGTTCAATGAACGTTTGCTGACTTCACCCGAGCAAGCAGTTGCCGAATGCCTTTTGCTTATCGATCGGCGTTTGAAAAATCTCCCATCATCGGAACGACAGATCATGAAATCCGATGCAGTCGAATTAACAAATGAGTCAACGATGTCAACCATGATCGGTAAGTGTCCCGAATGCGGCGGCCAGCTTGAACACGTTTCGGGCTGCGACGCATGCCGCGATTGCGGTTATTCCAAATGCAAGTAGGTCGCTTGTTGTAAAAAGCGAAAGAACAAATTACACCAAAGGCTATGCGTCCTGGAATTGCCTGGTGTTTATTTGTGTAATTTGGTGGTTTAATATTCTTCGAGTTCCAAGTTCGATACACCGCAAGTTTCCTTTGCTAAAATTTCATTGGTTATGAAAATTATTCGTAAATATTACTTCGTAGTTTTTGCCGCCGCATTTCTTTCGACGTTGTCCGCTTACGGTCAAACACCCGTGACGACCGTTTCCCCGACGCCGTTAATTGAAGGCAAACAGACGCTCGATTCGCTTAAAGCAATGATCGCCGAGAGGCTGATCCGCCTCGATGTTCGTCGTGGACAGATCGGCGTAAAGATCGTCTCGATGAATTCCGGCAAACTTGTTTTCGAGAGCAATTCGGAAAAATATTTTATGCCGGCGTCGAATATGAAAAACTTTACCGTTTCGACCGCACTCGAAAAGCTGACGCCTGATTATCGAATTGTAACGAGCGTTTTTTTGAGTTCGCTGCCGGATGCGAACGGCACGGTTACTGGTCTTCGAATTTTCGGACGCGGCGACATTTCGATCTCGTACAGCTTCAACGACGGCGACAATTACAAAGGGATCGACCGCCTTGTTGACGCGATCGCAGCCGCCGGCGTCAAGAAGGTAGAAGGCGACATTATCGGAGACGAGACATATTTCAAGGGCGATCCTGTGCCGGGAAGCTGGGAATGGGACGACCTGCAATGGTATTACGGTGCCGAGATCTCCGCGCTACCGTTGAATGATAATGTGCAAAGTATTTCCGTTTCGCCCGGCCCATTGGGCTATTCCTGTGCGGTCAAATTCACGCCTTTTAATTTTTTGTATCGTGTAGCAAATAGCTGCACGACGACTCCGGCAGGAACGCCACGTACGCTTCGCATCGAGAAAAAGATCGACCGAAATCTACTTGAGATAACCGGGAATTTGCCCGCTGGTAACCCAGGATTTTCCGGCTTCATCAGCGTGTCGCATCCAGCCGAACTATTCGCATTGGTATTGAAACAGCGGCTTGAATTGAAAGGCATCACGGTTACGGGTCAGACGCGAGCGGTTCGAAACATTAAGGATGTGCCGCCCGAATTGAACGTTGAGATCGCGAAAATCGAATCGCCGCCACTAGCTCTGATCGCCGCCAAGACAATGAAGCCAAGCCAGAATATGTACACCGAAACGCTGCTTTGGACGCTGGGTGAAGACCGGCGGACGAAGTTTTTGGTGAACGGAAAAGAATTGAAAGCAGATTCTTCGACGCTTGGTATCGAGGCGGTCAGCGCGTTTCTAAACGAGATCGGCGTGCCCGAAGACGGCATCATCCAGCACGACGGAAGCGGCCTTTCACGGCACAATCTGATTACGCCGGCTGCGGTGGTTCAGCTTTATGCTTATATGGGAAAGCAAAGCAAATTCTCGCAAGCGTGGCGCGACAGTTTGACGATCGGCGGTGTGGACGGGACATTGCGAACCCGATTTGCCGGCACGCGCGCTTCGGGAAATGTTCGTGGCAAGACAGGAACTATCGATCAGGTTTCGGCGCTTTCCGGTTATGTTACAACCGCCGCCGGCGAGCAGCTTGTGTTCTCGATGCTGGTGAATGGCGTGAATGAAAATGCGTTACGAGTTCGCTTGATAGATGACATCGTCGTCGCCCTAGCAAACTTTGACGGCCGCATCGACTAATCAGAACCGGTAGAGGTAGCGACCGGATTCCTGTCAGAACCGGGAGCGGTAGCGACTGGGTTCCCGCCGTCAAAAAAGGGCAAAAGTGAAAAAGCAGGAATTCGCACCGAACCTTTTCCCTTTTACCCATTTCAATTTTTTCACTTTGCAAACTACCAGCGATTTCCAGCGCCGTAGCCACCACCACCGCCGCGACCGCCGCGATCGCCGCGATCTCCGCGATCTCCGCGATCTCCTCGATCTCCTCGATCTCCTCGACCGCCACCGCGATCTTCGCGCGGACGCGCTTCGTTAACCACCATATTCCGCCCGTCGTATTCCTGGCCGTTGAACTGTGCGATCGCATTGTTCGCATCGTCCTCCGAGGCCATTTCGACAAAACCAAACCCACGCGAGCGTCCCGTCTCGCGGTCAAAAACTACATTGGCCGAATCAACCGCTCCGGCCGCCGCAAAATACTCGTGCAGATCTTCACTTGTCACGCGAAACGACAAGTTCCCGACATAAAGTTTATTACTCATTTTCCTTTTTTATCCTGATCGAATAGAAGCGTAAAAGGCAGGTCAAACGGAAATACCGCAGGCGAAACTTTCCAAAATGCAGCGACGCACCCTACTCTCAAAAAAATCCAAATGCTTCCTATGCCAAAAACCAACTCTCCCAACCGAACCGAAAAGCGCCGCTTATCATTACCGGACGATCCGCATCTATCGAGATACTCTGCGAGAGCAAAATCAGAAAAATTATGCCTGTTTTATTCGATTTAGGCAATAGGGAACTCGAACTAACAAAAAGAGCGGGGGGCATGCCCGCCTACCCGACTTGCCTTGTATTTACATTCTTTGTCTTAGCTGATGTTCCTGAATTATTTCGGCAAAGTCAGGAACTAAACCAAACGCAGTCAGGAAGGCGGGCTTGTGCAAAGGAACGCGGACATTCCTGTCCGCAATCTGCGTTCCGCACTCGGAGCAGGCAGGGATGCCTGCGTTCCAGTCGTTTCGCGCTTGCTCACGTGCGGGCTTGTGCAATGGAACGCGGACATTCCTGTCCGCAATCTGCATTCCGCTCTTTTGCAAAAGAGCGTCGTAAACAAAGGCGGTACGCGCATCGTCGGAGGAAAGCGTTTGGCGGCTAAGAATCCGTTGCCCGATCTTGATTGATCTGCCCTTACTAACGTGCGGGCTTGTGCAAAAAACCCAGTCGCTACCGCTCCCGGTTCTGACATCCCACATTCTGCCTTAATTCGCTTTAGTCAACAGTTAGCGGGCACGAAGCACATCGAGCAGCTTTTCGTGAATGCCGCCGAAGCCGCCGTTGGACATAATGGCGACGACATCGCCATCGGTGAGTTCGGGGGCAAGGTGGGCGATGATCGCGTCGGCGTCTGGCAGCGACATCGCGGTTTTGCCGTTTGCGACGATGCCTTCGACAAGGTGGTCAACATTCAGGATTTCGCCGAACGTGCTCGCCTCCTGCGTGTTGTAAACGCCGGCGATAATGATGAGATCGGCGTGCGAAAACGCTTGTTTGTAATTGTCTTCGAACACCGAGAGACGCGAGGTGCGCGAACGCGGCTCGAAAACGGCGATCAGCCGATTGCCGCTGTATCGCTGCCGCAATGCTTTGAGCGTTTCGTCAACGGCGGTCGGGTGGTGTGCAAAATCGTCGATCACGATCACGCCCCGCTCGACGCCGCGAATTTCCATTCGCCGTTTTACGGATTTGAAAGTATCGAACGCTTCCTGAATTTTCTCTTTCGAAATGCCCCAGGCATCGGCGGCGATAATAACGGCAAGACAGTTGCGGACGTTAAATTCGCCGACAAGACCGGTGGTAAACTCGCCCCATTTTTCGCCGTCGCAATAGACCGAGAACTGCATCTTGTCGTCGATAAATGCGATGTCGCGTGCCTGCCATTTCGCATAACCGCTGAGCCCGAAGGTCTCGACCTGCGTATGCAGCTTGCCCTTCATCTCGTCGAGAACTTCGCCGACAACGGGCGAATCGATCCCGCAGATAAGGCGTCCGTTTCCGGGCACGAGATTCATAAGGCGAGAGAATTGCCATTTGATCGCGTCGAGGTCTTTGTAGATGTCGGCGTGGTCGAATTCGATATTATTCACGATCGCGATCTCGGGCAGATACGACATAAACTTCGGCTTCTTATCGAAAAAAGCCGTGTCGTATTCGTCGCCTTCGATCACGAAATAATCGCTCTCCGTAACGCGAAAGCTCTGGCCGAAATTCTGGACAACTCCGCCGACCAAAAAACTCGGATCGAGCCCGCCGACCTCGCAAACCCACGTTGCGATGCTCGTCGTCGTTGTTTTGCCATGCGTTCCGGCAACGACCAGCGAACGCCTTGCAGAAGCCCGCACGTCAGTAAGGGCGGTATCGGAATGCGGAATTCGTATGAATTCATCTCGAACCGTCTCTGCCTGGGAACGATATAAAAGCTTGCGGTTCAGGACCTCCTCAAGTTCGGGATTCCCTCGCATGATCGTGTTACCAACAACCGTGCAATCACGCTCAACATCCGTATTCTCAGCCTTATAGCCGAGCATTATCTCGATGCCAAGCGCCTCAAGCTGTGTTGACATAGGCGGATATACATTATTATCCGAACCCGTAACCCGATGCCCGCGCGCCAGCAGCATCCCCGCCAGCGACGCCATCGCCGTCCCGCAAATTCCGATCAGATGATAGTGCATTTAGAAATGTTCCCGTTTGTAATCCTTCAGAATCGTACTAAGCTCGAAATTACTGCGTACAGAATCCAGATACCGAATAAAACGTTCCAACCGATCCGGAATTACATCGTTCTCGACCTTGTCAGACGCTGGCTCAAGGCGCTCCAATAATTGTTTTATCTCGATAAGACCTGACGCAAGCGCAGATGCAAGAAATTCAAGATCTTTATCCCGGCCGGCAATAAATTTGCTTACAGCCACATCATGCTTATCCGCACAAAGAGCAATAACATTGCCGGAGTCGTCATGATATGGAACCAGCCGATCCCGCCACCCATCAGGCAGAACAACCGAGGCAAGCCCGAGAGCGTCTGCGAAAAATCCATTCTCCACTCTGTAAGGACTTTGAATACCGAGCGTCAAATCGATCATCGGCCGCTTCGAGAAGTTCGAGCTGCTTAGCATGAAATCACATTCGACAGACTTTCTTGCGATCTCAGGGAGATGATCGGAATAGGCATGGAACGACTGTGAACCAACGATGATCGGCGGGTTATCGCCGGACGTTTCACAAAAATCAAGTATGAGCTTAATCAAGTCCGATCTCTGCACATTCGTTCCAGACTATGGTTTGTTCTTGCTCGGTTAAAATACCTGCAAATGGCGACGAAGAGCGCAGTCTTTGTCCCTCATCGGTTATAGCAGTTATGATCGATTCGATCTCACGAGGTGATGAACTTTCGAGGATGTTTTTCCATTCCAGCAATGCTCTGCGTTCCGGTCCAAATGCAAAGCTCCCTTTCGCCAGCCATCTCTCAAGATTCTCGTTTGCCGTACTCAAAACCTTGACCGGGTTACTCGTTAGCTTTTCGGCAACCCGTCGATGGAGCACAAGCGAATATCTATCCGAAAAGTTCATAGTGCAATTGTATCAAAAACAACGAGTTGTCAATGCCTATTTCCCGGTAAGTTCCGCGACAAGCTCCGGAGCGTTGTAAATATTCGTCAAAGCTTCCAGGATCCCGGCCGAATGGACGCCGACGGCGCGTGAGCCTTCGGCTTCGTCGATGTACCAATAGCGGTTTGAAAGTTTCTGGATATTGCTGTCGAAATTCAGGCCGACGAGTTCACGGTTGCGGTTGAAGACGGGCGAGCCGGAGCTGCCGCCGATGGTGTCCGCCGTATAAACGAAATTGAGCGGCGTGGCAAGATCGACCTTCGTGCGGGCATTCTTAATGCTCAGCGGCAGGTCGTAGGGCGGCATTTCAGCGAAACTGAGTGCGCGGTCATACAGGCCAAAGAATGTCGTTTTATACGGCACAAGCGTCGTGTCCTCTTCGTAACCCTTTACGACGCCGTACTGGAGACGAAGCTGGCCGTTCGCATCCGGCGGCAGCGTCTTTCCGTATGCCGCGAATCGCGCCTGCGCGATCTTTGTGCCGTTTGCGATTTCGAAGTCGGTGATGTTCGTTTCGTTCCATTCGCGGAGTTCGCGAATAACGGGATCGACGCGACGCGCAAGCGTGATCATCAGGTCGGTCGATTTTGCGACAACGTCGGCCGGCCCTTCGAGCAAAGCCTTTCGTGCCGCCGGATCGATCAATTTCGTTTCGCGTATTGCGCGTCCAACGACTTCCGATGCGTCGGCTTCGCCCAATGCGGCTTTGATAAATGGATCGTCGGCACGAAGAACTTTGCCCGCTTCTTCGAGCCACGAGGTGAGCGCGGTGGCTTCCATTTCAGGATAGATCGGAGCGGGTGAAAGAAGCTGCGTTTTGAAAGCATCGAGTCGCGAATCGCGATATTCGGCATAACGCTGCGCGTTCGGTTTTGCGGTTTCGGCGTGATAAGCAACGATCTGTTGGGCAATGGTTGCTAAACGCGATGCTGCGAGGTTTGAAAATGCGAGTCGGTTTGCCATCGGCGGCAGCTTTGTATAAGCCTTTGCGATGTTGTCCCACGCGGGAGCGTATTGCTTTTCTAGTTCGGGTTTTTGCGCCAGCTTGTCGCGGAGATCTTTTTCTTCGGCTTCTTTGCGCGCAAAATTGCGCGGATTAAGCAATCCTTCCTGCTGTCCAGAAAGCCGCTTTAACGAATTGGCAAACGACCGCAGCCCGCCGCTTGCCTGCCGCATCTGTTCGGCACCGAGCTTTGCATATTCCACAAGCGCATTCCGCCGCGTTTCCCAAACCTGTTTTTGGATCGGGTTGCCCGTGTCGCGCTGATACGCAAGCTGGGCGACAGTAAGCAGACGCGCGGTCGAGCCCGGATAGCCCGAAGCGACGACGAATTCGCCGTCTTTGGCACCGGTTTCCGACCATTTGAAATAGTTCGGCGTATTTGCCGGCTTGCCGTTTTCGTATGCACGCAGAAATGTAAAGTCCAGATCGTGCCGCGGGTATGTAAAGTTATCGTAATCGCCGCCGAAAAAAGCCGCCTGCTCTTCGGGAGCCATTACAAGCCGTACGTCCGTGTAACTTTTATTTCGATAAAGCCAATACTCGCCGCCGCTGTAAAACGAGACGATGACGCATTTCAACGCGGTCGCTGTGCCGCAATCTTTCTCGATCGTTGCGATCTCGGCAGAACGCTTTGCCGCCATTTCGGCGTCGGTCTTGCCAGTATTCGCTGCGTTGTGAACGCGCTCGGTAACATTTTCATAGGAC
>JBOGOW010000099.1:0-10180 GCA_050748285.1 Pyrinomonadaceae bacterium | reverse complement strand
GCTCAAGCCTATTTCCAAAAAGGACTGGCTCTTTCCACTGGAGCAAAAGACGGCTATCAAAGCTGTCGGTTTCTTTCCGTTTTGCTTCTTAACTCGCTCTACGAAGGTAAGGTCGCGTTAGCGGAGGGATATCTTGAGCAGCTTGATCACTTAGACGCCCGTAGACAGTTCCGTTTTGAGGTCTTTCTTGGGAAGGGAGTTATTGCCGCTTTTAAGGGTCAGCACTCCGCTTCCGATGAGTATCTTAGGCAGTTAGGTTTGCCGGAGAATGAGTCCGATCAGATCGTCCCTTACTGGAAGGCGACTATTGCTGAAAGGAAAAAGGACTGGATCGGGCTACTGGAAGAAAGCAAGTTGCTTCGCAAACTTTCTGAAAAGCATAATTTCCGGGAGGATCTACCTGGAATATATCTTAATTTCGCTAAGGGATATTGGGGTTTACGGAATAGAGAATTAGCGCTTGAATACGCAAAAATGTCGGCGGCCATGATCGACGGCGCTCGGCCCGTCGGTGATGCGTCACTATCGCTTTCGTTACAAGAAACCTACCATTCAGTTTACCGTCTTCTGGCAGAAATTGAGCGAGATTCAGGAAATACGGAAAAAGCATTCGCGCTTTCTGACTACTTGAAAGCGAGAGTCCTGAAAGACCGCATCGAAAATTCCGCGTTAAGACCGCGCTCGGAAATATCGTCAGAATTCCGCAGCAAAATCGAAGAACTTGCAAACAGATTTGCAAAAGGAGCGGATACCGGCAAGGAACTCGGCGCATTGGAAGGTATATTGAGCAATGCGATCCCGGCTGAAATCAGCTATACACCAGATCTTGGAGGGCTCGACGATCTTGAAAGTCTCAATGATACAGCGATAATTTCTTACATGTTCACCATAAGTGGTGAGTTGGTGGCCTACGTCTGGGAAAAAGGTACATCGGTGCGGGCGGTCTCTCTTTCGGTCTCTGAGGCCGAGTCGGAGTTGATGGCTAAGTCGGTAAACAAGAAGATTCGCGATCTTATCTTCTTTAAGAAAGATGGATGGGATCTTTACGACCGACTCCTTCGGCCCTTGTCACTGACCGCAAATCACATCATCATTATTCCCGACAAATCGCTTTGGAGGATACCGTTTCATGCTTTGAGTGAGGACGGTAACTCCTATCTGATCGAAACAAAGCAAATCACCTATTCGCCCTCTGCCGGTTTGCTTCTCGACAGACTGAAGGAAAAAGCGCCGGCACGAAAGTCCATGCAGGTATTTGCAAACAACTCGTTTGAGAACCGTTATTTGTCTTATGTGAATAAAGAGGCCTCGATCGTTGCGGGAATATTCGGGACAAAGCCATTTATCGGAGCGACGCCACATGATTTTTTGGGAAGAGCGTCGGACTCAGATATCTTGCACTTTTCCATGCACGCACAGGTCGATGCGGACGAGTCGCTCGATTCTTTTCTTGGGTTCAAATCCTCGGGGAAAACTAATGGCCGTGTTACCGTCGCAAATTTGCTAAAAGTGCGTTTGAAATCGCAGAGTCTTGCTTTTCTGGCTTCTTGCGATACGAACAATGTCTTAAGCGGTGAAGGGGTTGTCAGCATACCTTGGGCGATGCTGGGTTCCGGCAGCACATCCGTAATATCGGCGCAATGGGAAGCGAACGACAGATCGACAGGTTTGTTTGCCGAACATTTTTATAAGGCTTACCGAAACGGGAACAGTACAGCTAAAGCAATGCAGGCGGCAGCAGTTGCAATGATTGGAAATAAGGCGTCCGCAACACATGAACCATACTATTGGGCAGCTTTCACTCTTTTAGGTGATTATCGATGACACTTGGGCTTGCCAAACGTCCAATCATCGACGGGTTTATAGCGAGCAATACGAATGACAGGCTCGTCGAAGTCGGTCTTGACAAGTCGCACGTAATAGGCAACTGCCGTCGTTGACAATCAGTGGTGTCGGATACTCGTTCCTTTAAACGCGAACCCGCACCGCATGCCCCTGTGGCCAAGTCTAGGTTGGGAGTGTAGGTCACCAATAAGGACGATTTTGTCCTCACAGTTAGTATTCGGCTCCGGTGTCGGAAAATTTGTATTAATTGGGGAAGCAAGCCGACCTTTGGTTACTTGCTTCCCTCCATCCGTTACGTCGATTCCCATAGACGCATCCGGATAGGTTGAACTCGTGAGAACAATGTTTTGCCGCACATCGGGCTACCTTAGTAATTATCGAAAAACCGATCGCACCTTTACCCTTGTCGAAATTGACTCCAGATATAATTCAAGATTAAGCGAAAGAGCGCACCGAAGCTTGAACCTGTTAGAGCCGGGATTAAGGCGAGAAATGACCAATAGGCGGTTGAGGAATCTGTTGAATAGTTAACCTTCCAATCGTAAACCTGGGCCGCAAGGTGAATCAGCGGCATCATTAAGCCAACCAATAAGCCGGAAAGCCAAAAACTTTTTGGACGAATGGCACCGAGAATAAAACTGAAAATGAAGATGAGCAAAACGGGTCCCTGCACGTCGTTATTACGCAAGTCCGCGAACGCTGCGACCAGTCCCCCACCGATCGCAAAAGTCGCGGTCAATAAAAGAAGCAAAAACCCCCGTTCGTCATTTATTAAAGTCATTATCCTTTCTTTGACTGAATTGACGAGCAGATCAGAAATGCTTATCAACAACTCGCCACAGAGACCGACAATCCCTTTCTTTTTATACGCATCGCGGCAGCAGTCGCGAAACACTTGCTCCATCTCCGCCGCATATTTTTGCCGAAAACTTTTTGGCAACGAAAAAATCAGGCTTTGATAAAGACGGGTTGAAAACGAAAACCAAAAATTGGTGGCAGGATCTTTCACATTAGTGCTCCGCATTAGCGGTTCGACGGTTGCCGGATAAAATGCTATTCCCCCGCGCCACCTTTAACAAGCCTTCCAACTTTTCGACTTCTTCATTTAAGACCCTCGATCCAAATCCGGTCAGACGATAATATCGCCGCCGCTCATCATCCATTTGCGGATCGGGCCGCTCGCCCAACTCTTCGATCAAGCCACTTTCGAGCATTGTTCTTATTGAACGATAAAGGGTTGTCGGACCAAGCCGGGATTTACCCTTCGCGATCTCTTCGACTTCGCGCAGAATCGCATACCCGTGCCGCTCACCGCCCGAAAGCACGACCAAAATGTTGAAAACGGTCGGCGTTAAAGAAAATGACTTGTCTTCGTTTGAAATTTTACTTTTCATACTTTAGAATCCATTGTGGCTATAACCATAATGGTAATAGTTTATAAATTGGCAGTCAAGCCGCGATGCGAACATTCAAGCAAATAAACCGCAAAGTGGTCAATAAATTGGGAGCCGCAATGAATAAAAGCCTTATTTTCTCGTGCTTGTTTTTTTTACTTTCTTCTCAGACAGCAATCGCTCAGCCCGCTAAACTTTCCGCCCGCATTGAAATAACTGATGCCGATAAAATCGATGCTTTTGTCACTGCGGAAATGGAAAAATCGCATACTCCCGGCCTTTCGCTTGCAATAGTGCAAAACGGCAAAGCTGTATATGCCAAAGGCTATGGAATGGCGAATCTTGAACTTTCAGTCGCAGCCAGTGCGAATACCGAATACGAACTTCTCTCCGTCGGAAAACAGTTTACCGCCGCGGCCATCATGCTGGTTGTCGAGGAGCATAAGATCTCTCTCAATGACAAAATCACGCTGTATTTGCCAAATGTTCCCGCCGTTTGGGGTCAAGTAACGGTGCGCAATTTATTGAGCCACACATCGGGGATTCCAGACTACACTACTGCCCCCGATTGGCGACAAAATATTCGTCTTGATCGTTCGCCCCAAGATTTAATAAAGCCCGTGATGTCGCTGCCTTTCACTTTTGCTCCCGGTGAAAAGTGGGAGTACAGCAACACGAATTACTACTTGCTTGGAATGATAATTGAAAAGATCAGCGGCAAGTCTTACGCAGAGTATTTGAACGAGCGAATTTTCAGGCCTTTAGGGATGAACGGCACCAGAGTTAATGACTTGCGTGATGTGATACAAAATCGATCCTCAGGTTACCACTGGCAAGCAAACCGATTACAAAATGCCGAATACGTAAGTCCAACGCAGAAATGGGCGGCGGGAAGTGTCATCTCAACGGCAAATGACATGGCTATTTGGGCAATGTCACTCGAAACCGAAAAACTCCTAAAAAAACAAACCGTTCAACTTATGCAAACTGCTGTCAGGCTCAATAACGGCGAAGAAACGAAATACGGCTTTGCAAATGAACTGGACATCGACCACGGACATCGCGTCGCTGGTCATCAAGGCGGCGGACTCGCTTTCAACGCAACATTGCTCGACTTTCCAGATGACAGATTGACCGTCATTGTATTGTGTAATCTGACACAAGCTCCAAGTCAAAAAATTGCCAGACACATCGCTTCTTTTTATCTGCCAGCCATTTCCGACGAAAACAATCAGGGTATTACCGACACAGATCAGAAACTATCGGAAATCTTAAAGGGAGTATTGATTGATGCCGCGAAAGGTAAAGCTAATGCAGACATCTTTGCCCCAGAGTCGCGCGAAAAGTTGATTCCGTTTATTCAGCGTGTCGGCCCAAGTTTTCTCGGGTCGCTGGGAGAACTCAAAACATTTTCACTGCTCGATGAACGTAAAGAACCGCAAAAAATCATACGTCGATATCGGGCTGTTTTCGCAAACCAATCAATTATCTGGAAGTTCGAGCTAACCGCAACCGGCAAAATTCTTTCGATGGAACCGATAGAAGAGTGATGAATCATCGCCACGGATATGATGTGGCATCGTAACAAGACCGTGAGGAGACCGAATAATATGATTTCGCCAAATAGTCCGAGCTTATGGAAAATGGTTGTTGTCGCTACGGCTTTTGTCTCTGCTGCGGTCACAATAGAGTTCGTATCAATTTCAAGGGCGCAAGATAGAGCCGGAGCTGCGCTTGTTCCATCGATAGCGGCGACAAAGACCGCTGTCTTTGCAGCGGGTGGCGACGTGAACGGCAACGGGTTTGTAAATCCAGGCGACACGATCAAATACACGATTACGATCAGCAATTCTGGCACTGACGCCTCGAATGTGATCTTTACAGACACGCTTGAATCTAATCTCACGCTTGTGAGCGGTTCTGTGAGAGCGACGCCGCTCGCTGTCAACGATATTTATTCCGTCAGCGGCAACGTCCAGATTTCTGTCCCGACGGTCAGTGGCCTTCTTACCAATGACTTTGATCCTGTCACGGGCACTAACTCGGGCTTCACGGCAAGCGGTCCAGCAACCACGACGCAGAACGGGAACCTCACGGTCAATGCGAACGGCAGTTTCTCGTATAACCCTGCGCCCGGTTTCGAGGGCGCGGATTCTTTCGTCTACACGGTTACGGCCCCGGGCGGCGGCACTTCGACCGGGACAGTGACGTTGAACGTGAGCGGAATGATATGGTTCGTAAACTCCGGCGCGGCTGCTGGCGGTGACGGCCGGTTGTCGACTCCATTTAATTGCCTCACGGGTGCGGGATGCTACAACGGGTCGGCGAATGATCCGGGCGATAACTTATTTATATTTAGCGGCGCTTACACGGGCGGCATCACTCTCAAGAACAATCAGCGAGTGATCGGTGCTGGTGCCGGAGCGAGTATTTCGACGATCACCGGTATCAATCCACCGACGGGCAGCCTTGCGTTGCCAGCAACCGGCGGCGCAAATCCAACTATTACGACGACCGTGGCCGCGACAAGCGCGTTCACGCTTGCGTCTGGGAACACGATACGCGGTCTGACTATTGGCAACACGACAGCTGCCGATATCGTTGGAAGCGCTTTTGGCACCTTGACTGTCGCCGAAGTAACGTTGAATGGGACGGGCCGCGCCCTGGACTTAAACAACGGAACACTGGCCGCGACCTTTCAAAGCATCACGAGCACGAGCAGTACGACCCAGGGCATGGCCCTTCAAAACTGCGCGGGGTCTTTGACGTCGACCGGAGGCACCACGATCTCCGGATCGACGACTCAGGGAATTCTCGTCTCGACCTCTACTGCAAACATAACCTTTAATAACACGAGCGTAACACCCGGAAGTGACGGCGTTTCCCTGCAGAACAATTCATCGGGCACGCGATCATTCGGGACGCTCTCTGTTACCAAAGGCTCCGGTGTCGGATTCCTTCACACCGGCGGCGGCGGTTTGACTGCTATCAGCGGTGCGACCACGATTACGAACCCAGGCGGGCGTGGGATCGATATTCAGAATGCCGCGGCGTCGAACGGCGTTACCTTCGCCGCAGTGAACGCGTCTCAATCGGGAGGCACCGGCGTCAACCTTCAAAACAGTGCCGGCGCCATCACATTCGGCGCCCTGAACATTACACCGGATTCGGGACAGCGCGGCCTGTTCTCAAGCGGCAGCACCGGCACGATCACAACCACGAACGGCACGATCAACACACCGAACGCAGTCGCCGTAGAAATCAACGGGACGAGCGCGGCAAGTCGCACGCCTCTCGCCATCGTCTTCACAAGCGTCAGTACGACCGGCGGCGCGAACGGCATAGTGCTGACCAGCACAAGCGGAACATTCGCGGTAAATGGAACTGGCACAACGGCAGGCTCCGGCGGAACACTTCAAAACATCACGAACCGCGGCGGCAGTTTTGTCGATGCCAACGGTATCACGCTCAAAAATATGAACCTCTCCAACGTCGGTACAGTCAATGGCGCAGATCCCACGAACGCGAGCAGCACATGCGGAAGTTTGGCGAATGGACTCGGCGGAAATCTCGGCTGCAACGCGGGCATACACATGGTCAACGTGGTCGGCTTTGCGATCGACCGCCTGGTTTTGAATGGCGGTGTGCAACAGGGCATCAATGGCAACAACGTCACGGGCTTCAACATGTCTAACAGCTCCGTGCTGAACTTCGGCGATCAGACCAGAGAGTGCGGAGTACAGTTCAAGAATTTGGTCGGAAGCGCGGGCCAACCGTCGACGATCAGCAACTCGACAATAACCGGAAACGAGATGGACCAATTGCTGGTTCAGAACAATAGCGGAACGCTCGCATCGTTTACGGTTTCGGGAAGCACGCTTGGAACGAGCGTCGCGCCAAACGGGGTGGCGGCGATCCAGTTCATTGGCGATAACACCGCCAACATGACGATGAGCGTTACCAGCAGCACATTGAGTAACAACGCGACGGACGGATTCTTCTCGACTGGCTCAAACAGTGCCGTAGTGAATCCGACCGTGTCAGGCTGTACGATTCAAAACAACATCAATTCCGCGGTAAACATCAGCGTGCAGGACTCTGGAAACAGTACCTTCAACGTATTGAACAATCCGACGATTACCGGCAGCGGCGGCAACGCGATAAACATCAATCTCGCGCTTCCGTCCACTGGGATTCTTCAGGGAACGATCAGTGGAAATACGATCGGAACTGCCGGCGTGGCGGGTTCAGGTGCTGGCGGGACTGGACACGGAGTTCGTATCGTCTCCAATGGATCAGGCCAAATTAGGACGAACATCACCAACAATACGATTCGTGAGGTGATTTTTGGTGGCGGCATAAATATTCTTACCCGCGATGGCAGCAGCGACATCAATGCCACGGTAACAGGAAATACTGTCAGTCCGAACAACGTGAACGCGGACACGGGCATACTCGCGACGTCGGGCGCAACCGCAACTGACAGCGGCGACATGTGCGTCGATATCGGTGGCGCAGGGGCGCTTTCAAATAACGTGTCAAACAACAATACCGCAGGTCTTGACGAGGTCCGCGTGCGCCAGCGGTTCTTGACGACGATGCGCCTTCCTGGCTACGGCGGGGGCGCAACAGATACCGCTGCAATCGCAGCATTTCTTGCCGGTCGGAACAACGTGAATGGCGGAACGACGAGCGCAGGAGCCGGAACATATGGTGGCGGCGCACCTTGCACCCCACCGGCGCTTGCTCAGCCGAGCAGTGAAGAAGAGCTTTTCGTCTCGCCAAATGCCATTGGTAACAATTCGATTTTCCTTATTCCTTCTTATCAACCGAAAGCAGACCTAGCTACTGATATACAACACGTGTTAGGAAAGTATAATGAGCGGATATCAATTAATTCATCGGGCTTAAGTGGCGACCTTGGGACCGCTAAGGCACAGGCACAGTTTGTAATAGGAAAGACCGAATTGGTTGATACGAGAGGTGAACCCTTTTTGACATCATTGACGGAGATAGCCGGTAAAATCGGCGAACTTATCTCACCTACTGTCTATTCGCAAGGAGTGAAGCCGACATCGGCACCTGAATCGGGTGAGACGGTGACGGTTAACGGTGGTGGTCCAGGAGGCTTTACTTTTCCAGCTGGAAAGAGCATCACGATCACGTTTAATGCAACAGTCGCGTCGGTAGGTACAATCTCAGCAAATACATTCTCTGTGTCGAATCAAGGAATGGTTTCGGGTACAAACTTCTCTAATGTTTTGACGGACGATCCGGCTGTCGTAGGGATAGCCGATCCAACGGTAACAACCATAATTCAACCCCCGACCATATCCAAGTCATTCAATCCAACTATGGTTAGCAGTTCTACGTCCTCAACATTGACGTTTAACGTCATGAATGGCAACGATCCGCCATCGCCCGCGACTCCTCAATCAGCATCAGCGATCGCTTTCACCGATTTTTTCCCGGCTAATCTCGTTGTGGCAACGCCGCTGACTACAACAAACACATGCGGCGGAACACTTCTGGATAGCGGCGGCGGAACTCTGAACGCAGGTGATGTCGGTATACAACTTACCGGGGGCGGTACACTTGCGGGTGCGGGAATGACCTGCACTGTTTCGGTCAAGGTATCTTCGTCAATGGCGAATACTTACGCGAACACGACAGGAGCTATCTCGTCGCTCGAAGGAGGCACTGGTCTGACCAGCAATACCGCAAACCTGACCGTTTTGATGACAACGGCAGCTGGCGTGTCAGTATCAGGGCGTGTCTTGTCGGCGGATGGTAGAGGAGTGCGCAACGCGGCCGTGATCCTCTCAGATGCCCAAGGCGGCATTCGTAGAAGTTTGACAAGCACATTTGGCTACTACCGCTTTGATGATGTGTTAGTCGGCCAAACTTATATCCTCAGCGTTAGCTCGAAGAGATATACATTTACGCCGAGAGTGCTGAGCGTCGTGGACGAGCTAGCCGACGTTGACTTTGTCGCGGAAAATTAATCTTACTCACCGCAAGGATTGATATTCGCATGAAAAGAGGATTCGGTGCCGGTTAGAGATGAAAATGACTTTGAAATTATGAGTGGAGTGAAATCAGAAATGAAAAAAGGATTTATCGGCTTTGTCTTATTATGCCAATTGTTGCTAACTACGATTGTCGCCCAGCTTCCCGCACCGAAGATCGGGGATGTAGCTCCGGAACTCAATTTTGCTAAAACGCTTCAGAGTAATCCGGGTGTGGCGAATCTGAATAGTCTGAAAGGTAGTGTGGTAGTGCTGGAGTTTTGGGCGACATGGTGCGGCCCCTGCATTCCGGCCCTGAAACACTTCAATCAACTCTCGGGAAAATTCATATCCAAGCCTGTGCGGTTCATAGCCATTACCGACGAGGACGAAGCCGTAGTTGCCCGATTCATGAAGACGGTTCCGATTACCACCTGGATCGGCCTAGATAATAATGGAGCTACCTTCGGGGCTTATCGGGCTAATCAGAGACCGTATACGGTCGTGATCGACCGTGGCGGCCGGATCGCGGCTATTACTAATCCGGAAGCCGTTACGGAAACAGTATTAAACGATCTGCTTGCCGATAAAAAGGTCGATCTTCCCGCCAAAACAGTTGTACCAGACGACTTAGAGTGGGATCTGGCGGAAACACCAGACGGAATAAAACCGTTAGCGCAGATCATCATAAAACCGTCCTATTCCACTTTCGCCGGCATAATGCGTGAGTCCGGACACATCAGCTCCGACGGTGCCTACCTACAGTCATTGATCTCTGTGGCATATCAGATCTCTCCTGTGCGAACCATCTATAACCTCCCTGAATCCAAGAATACATACAGGGTTTCGGCTATTGCGCCCCCAGGCCGTGAGGATTCCCTCTTTCCGCTGTTTCAACAGTTTTTGGTGGCTACTTTCGGACTAGACATAAAA
>JBOGOW010000098.1:0-10216 GCA_050748285.1 Pyrinomonadaceae bacterium | reverse complement strand
GTTTGATCCTGGTTGTGAATTCGAGCGAGGTCATATTGTGAAATTAACCCAAAAGCAGAAAAACTTCAATCTTTTTGGAGTTATACAAACATCTTTCCCGGATTCAGGATGCCGTTTGGGTCGAAGAGTTTTTTGATGGCTTTCATTATTTCGAGGGTTGGCTTGTCGATGGCGTATCCGAGATATGGAGCCTTGACGTAGCCGATGCCGTGTTCACCTGAGATTGTGCCGCCCAAGTTCACGGAGAGTTGAAACGTTTCGGCGACGCATTGGCGGGCGCGGGCGATGGCTTCGGCATCGTCGCGGTCAACTACGAAATTTACGTGAATATTGCCGTCGCCGGCGTGACCGAAGTTGGCGACGAAAGTATTGTGTTTTTTGCCGATCTCTTCTATCTTTGCGATAAGCTCCGGTACGCGCGAACGCGGCACGACGACGTCTTCGTTTATCTTGAGCGAACCGTATTTCATCAGGCTCGGCGAGATAGCTCGCCGCACGTCCCAAAGCTTGTCTTCTTCCTCTTTTGTTTTCGAGCGAAGAATATCAAAACCTCCGTTTTCGCCGATGATCCGCTCGATGGTTTGTGCATTTCGCTCGACTTCCTGTTTTGAGCCGTCAACCGCAACAAGCAAGATCGCGCCGGCCTCTTTTGATAATCCAAATGCAAAATTTTCTTCGATAGCCGCAACGCAATATTTATCAATTACCTCCATCGCCATCGGCAGCAAGCCATCAGGCGTGAATTTTGTAAGTACATTGCATGCCGCTTCCATCGAATGAAAATTCGCACGCACGGTCGATGTGGCTTCGGGTATCGGAAGCAATTTCAAAGTTGCTTCGGTAATAATCCCGAGCATTCCCTCCGAGCCGCACATCAGGCCGGTCAGGTCAAAACCCACGACATTCTTCACCGTTTTCCCGCCGGTTCGGATTACGTCGCCCGTCGCTGTAACAACTTCCAGCCCAAGAACATGGTGCTTTGTTACACCGTATTTCGGCGTCCGCATTCCGCCGGCGTTTTCGGCAATATTGCCGCCGATAAACGAATCTTTATATGACGCCGGGTCGGGCGCGAACATCAAACCCTGTTCCAAAACCGCCTGCTGCAGCTCAAACGTCCTGATTCCCGGCTGGCAAACTGCGTAAAGATCATCGACGTTTATCTCGACGATCTTGTTCATCCGATCCGTTCCGATAACAATGCCGCCGTCAATCGGCACGGCACCGCCCGTATAACCAACCCCGCCACCGCGGGCCGTCACCGGAAAAACATATTCATTGGCGAGCTTTAATATCGCGACCATCTCGGCGGTCGTTTCGGGAAAAACAACAGCCTCCGGCGGGAATTTCTCCTTCACCGCATCAGCGCCGTAAGGCTCGACCTGTTCGGGTTCGACGATAATATTCTCATCGCCAACAACGGCGCGAAGCTTTTCCAAAACCTCAGGCTTCGACGCACTGGTCTTCTTCCGGCCGGTAGAATTAAAGTGGATAGATTTGAACATTGAAAATCGATTTGACGCTAAATAAAGGTTTCAATTAGTTTGCCAGATCTCGATGTCCAGTCCGGGAATGCGTTCGAATTCACGTACGTTCGCGGTAATGATCGTCAATCCGTACGAGATGCATGTTGCGGCGATCCATAGGTCATTCATTCCGATAATTTGACCCTTAATCGCAAGGTCAGCCCAAATTCGTGAATGAATTTTTGCAACTCCGAAATCGATCGCCAATATAGGAAATCGTTCGAAAATTTCTTCAATAAACGCTGCTCGACGATTACTGACTCCTGGCTTCGTCGATCTATGAAGTCCGTGAAGCATTTCGCTCACAGTAATGACTGACAAGAAGAAATCGCCTTCCCGATTCGCAGCATGATCCGCTAGGTTAAGTCTGCGACGCTCGGCTTCAACAAGAATGTTTGTATCGATTAGCGATCCCATGGGTCGTAGTTCTCCTTACGAACCGAATTTCGTGCCTCCTCAATATCTCTTGCGAAATCATCGGCTTCTTCTTGTGTTAAGTGCGGCAGCGATGCAAATATCTCCGGTAATTCCGAAAGTTTGCGACCCGTTGGAACCGGCCGTAGTTCCGCGATTGGCTTATTGCCGCGCGTTAGAATAAAACGCTCTCCCCTATAAGCTACCCGGTTTAGGTATTCCGCAAAACTTCTTGCCATTTCAGTAACTGTTATTTCCGGCATAATCCGAACCTCCGAATATGATCTGATAATCAGATTATCTGATTTCAACCGAATTGTAAATAATTTTCTGATCTGCGTGTAAAATTGAAAATATGGATAAGGTCATATTGGTAACGGGTGCGTCAACAGGTATTGGGCGAGAAACGGTAAAGCTGTTTCAGGCGAAGAATTGGAAGGTTGCGGCGACGATGCGGCGGCCGGAAGAGGCAGCTGACCTGCAAAAGATCGTCGATGTCGAGTGCATTCGGCTGGATGTTACGGATATCGATTCGATCAAGTCGGCGATCGCTGAAACGCTCGAAAAATTTGGCCGCATCGATGTTGTTGTCAACAATGCGGGTTATGGCGTTATCGGACCGTTCGAGGCGACAACGACCGAACAGGTTGATCAGCAGATCGAGACGAACGTGATCGGATTGATGAACGTCTGCCGCGAGATCATTCCGTATTTTCGCGAACAAAAATGCGGCCATATCGTGAACATCGCGTCGGTCGGCGGACGAATGGTTTTCCCGCTATACAGTGTGTATCACGCCACGAAATGGGCGGTCGAGGGATTTTCGGAATCGCTTCAGCACGAGCTCGAAGAATTTAACATTCGCGTGAAGATAATCGAACCCGGTCCGATCAAGAGCGATTTTTATGATCGGTCGCAGGTTATTGCAAAAAAAGACGGCCTCTCAGCGTACGATAATTTTGCCGGCAAAGTAATCCCGAATATGCAGCGGTCAGGCGTTGACGCGCCGGATGGAACTGTTGTAGCACAAACTATTTACGACGCTGTAACCGATGGCTCGAAACGCCTGCGTTATGCGGTAAATACAAAAGGAATTTTGCTCGCCCGCCGCCTGCTCCCCGATCGTATTTTTGATCCGCTCATAAGAAAGATGCTTTTTCGATAGCATTGTGCAAAAAAAAGTGAGATGATTTTGAGTTAGTTCTTAAAAATCCTATTTCATCCATTCCCCGCAGTTTGAATAAGTAGAATTTTTAGGCGTTGTTCATTTGAAGACGGCCTTAACTTATGAAAATACTGCTTTACAATCCGGATAACGGCATCACGCGCAATTTTATGCCGCATCTCTGGATGTTCCTTCTTCAATCGCTTACACCGAAAGAGCACGAAGTGCTGCTGATCGACGGCAACGCCAAGGCGATGACGCGATCGGAACTTGTAAAATATTGTAAGGAAAACGATATCGGGCTGGTCGGGATCGGGTCGATGACGCGCATGGTTGCACGAGCCTATCAGGTTGCCGATGCGATTCGCGCCGCCGGTATTCCGGTCGTGATGGGCGGACCGCATGTTACCGAATGTCCCGATGAAGCCTTGGGGAAAAACGGCGGACCGCGTCATGCCGATGCAGTCGCATTGGGCGAAGCGGACGAAACCTGGCCCCGCATCGTTGCCGATGCCGCGCAAGGGAAATTGAAAGAGATCTATACGCCAAAGATCGACACGAAAGGCAACGACGTCAAGCCATCGCTTCAGCCGTATCCGCACATCCCTTGGGAAACGCTCGATCTTGAACAGTTTTCTCTAGTCCCGAAATTTCTTCAGCCGATGATGTCGCGTTTTGGCGAAGGCTGGGGCAAGTTTTTCGTTGTCCCGATCGAGACCGGTCGCGGCTGCCCATACGGCTGTGAATTTTGCACCGTTACGGGTTTCTTTGGCGATTCGATCCGATTTCGAACTAACGAAAGTGTGGTCGAAGAGTTGCTGCGGCTTAAAGCAAGGGCGAAAAAAGAAAAAGGGCAGATCGCCGTATTTTTTATCGACGACAATCTCGCGATAAACAAAAAGCGCTTGAAAGGTTTGCTCCGCGAAATTATCGCCGCCGGTGCGATCCTGCCGTGGGTCGCGCAGATCAGCGCGAATTTGCTTGGCGACGATGAGCTTGTCGATCTGATCGCAGAGGCCGGCGGACGTTGGGTGTTTGTCGGAATGGAATCGATCGACCCCGCGAACATGGCCGACGTTAACAAACAGTTTTCAAAACCGGCGGATTACAAAGCCGTGATCGACGGCCTCGCCCGCAGAAATATTTTCGCAATCACCTCATTCATTTTCGGAATGGATAACGATACGGTCGGCGTCGCCGATAGAACAGTTAATGAGATCGAGCAGTGGGCGCCGGGACTTCCGGTTTTTGGGCAACTGACCCCGTTTCCGTCAACGCCGCTTTATGATCGTCTCCAAAAGTCCGGTCGCTTGAAACGTCCCACGCATTGGCTCGATTTTGCGCCGTTTGTAATGGCACATGATCCGCTGAAAATGTCGATCGCGGATGCGAAAACCGAAACCTTCAAAGCCTGGTCGCGGAGCTATTCGCCGGAGCGGAATTTCCACGCGATCGAATCCATTCAGGATGCGCCGATTCAGGTTCGCATCAGCCATATCGTCGCTCGGCTGTTTTTCCGCGGCATTTATTTCCCGCAAATGAGCAAGGCCGCCTGGATCAAGCTGCTGTTTCAAAATCGCAAATCGATTCTGAAACTAGCCGGTGAAGGATTTTCGTGCTGGCGCAACCATCGAAAGGAAGAACGCAGAGCCGCAAAGCTTGCCGAAGCAAGTTAGCATAAACCACCAGAACATCATTGTTACGTTCGGAAACGCGACCGTATTCTCTGAATCAAAAAGAGTTTTTGCTGCGGATTAACGCGGATTTGCTTTCGTTTTATCTGCGTCATCTGGTAAATCTGTGGCTAAATTTTCTTATGCGTAATTTGGGTTCAATCTATTTCCGAGCCGAGTTTGATCTTATCTTGAGCCGCCCGATCTCATTCAGTATCGGCCGCAGCCGCTCGATCACTTTTTCGTGAGCGACGCCGTTCGTTGCGACGATGCCGCCGTAATTCTGAAGATCGCGCACGTCGTATCGGTATTCCTCGCCAAAAAGATCGGTCAGCCTTCCGCCCGCTTCCTCGAGGATGATCTGCGGCGCGCATATATCCCACAGCTTTGTTCGAGGTGAAAGATGAATGTAGGTGTCGGCTTTTTGTTCGGCTATCAGCCCAATTTTTAAACCTATCGAGCCGCGTTGCACCGATTGGTCGAAACCAAATCCAGATAGAATTGCCGTTATTCCTTTGCTCGGATGATTTCGCGAAAACGCCAGCGTCATCTCGTCGAATGAATTGCGCTCGGAAGCACGAATCCTGGTGGCTGTGTCATTTGCATGTTCTGCAAAAGCACCCAAACCTTCCATAGCGTAATAAAGCGTTCGGTGAAACGGGAGAAGGACGACGCCCGTCACGGCCTTTCCATTTACGGCAAGACCGATCTGCACCCCGAAATCGCCGTCCTTTTTTACAAATCCCGCAGTCCCGTCGATCGGGTCGATGATCCAAACTCGCTTGCTCGACAAGCGGCGTTCAACATCGTCCGGTTCTTCTTCCGAAAGGATAGCATCGTCGGGAAACGCGGCGGCGATGCCATCAACGATGATTCGACTGGCCGCACGGTCGGCTTCGGTAACCGGCTCATAATGATCGTCGGCACCGAGTTTTTGTTCGGGGATGATCTCACGCGAATAGTGTTCGAGGATCGTTTCGGAAGCTTTGCGTGCAAGGCCGATGGCAGCCTTAAGTTCGGGTTGGTACATTAACTAGAATCTATCACAGACGGCCGTTTAGCGAACATCGACCGATTCTGAAACGCCGCATCGCGGGCAAAAAAGGCGCGTTTGGGCAGCGTCCGCCCATTTTGCCAATGCGGGCGTCGAAAGCGTCGGCGTTTTGCTTTCGGCCTCGCCCTCGGAAAGCAGACGCGAACGCGACGCTTCTTCCCGAACGTGATCGAGTTCCGTTTTGCACTGGACGCAAAACCAACCGAAGCCGTCGTTTTGAAAATCGTTCAATTCGGGCATTAAAAATAGAACGTCGGAACAAAAGAATGTGAGGGATTTTTTTTCCACGAAATTACACCAACATACACGAAAAATATTTCGTGTTGCTTCGTGTCATTTCGTGGATAAAACTCTTCGGTTTCGCAGCTATCAAACTAAACGAATCCGACAGTATCTCTTATTCTTGCGACCGACGGGTCGAGCGCGTCTGCTGAGGCGGCGTAATTAGCCGAAGCGGCACAACGGTTTTTGCACGGTTTCGATAAAGTTCAACACGAACCGTGTCGCCGATCTGCTTCTTGTCGAGCAGCCTGTAAAGATCATCCAGATCGTTCATCTTTTCACCATCGATCGCGGTAATAATATCTCCGACCAAAGGCGAACCGTCCGAATCGCGCGAGATCCCTCTTAGTCCTGCGGCTGAAGCAGCCCCGCCCTGGATAACATTTCCTACAAGCAATCCGGAATCCAGAGGCAAACGATATCCCTGAGCCGCGAGCTTTTCGACGCTTTCGAGATTTGCCCCAAGCTTCGGACGCTTTACCTCGCCGAATTGAATGAGATTCGGAATAACGCGTTTTGCCGTGCTCACCGGAATCGCAAAACCGACGCCGACCGAACCGCCCGCCGGTGAAAGTATTTGCGAATTGATGCCGATCATTTTCCCGTATTTATCGAGCAGCGGCCCGCCCGAATTTCCGGGATTGATCGACGCATCCGTCTGAATCGCGGCGTCTATCGGCCTGTCATTTCTTGCCCGGATAGGACGCTGAAGGCCCGAGATAACGCCGGTCGTCAATGTTCGATCAAGCCCGAACGGGTTGCCGATAGCAAGAACTTTTTGCCCGACGACAAGCTTGTCCGAATCGCCAAGCGGAACGACGGTCATTCCCGCGGGTGGATCGATCTTTATCACGGCAAGATCGGTGTCCGGATCGCCGCCGACAAGTTTTGCGGCATAAACCTTATCACCGCCAAAACTGACGGAAAGTTTTTGGGCGCCCTCGATAACATGATAGTTGGTCAAAATATGGCCGTTCGTATCGATTACTGAACCGCTGCCATTTCCGCGTCCCTCTTGAACTCCGCCCCACCAATCCTGCGAGTACGAAGTCGTATTGATAAACGCAACGCCGGGCGAGATCGCCTTATAAACCTCGATGCTGTTCTGCTCATCGGAAACCTGAGACGGATCGGAAATACCGGCCGCACCGGCAGCCGATTCCGCAAATGTCGTCCGTGCATCACCTTTTCCGTTCCAAAACTGCCCGAGCGAATAAAGCAGCGCCGTCGCTCCGATGGCGATCATCGCGGTCGCAAAAGCGAGAAGCAAAATTTGTCGTGCCGAAAGCTGATAAACTGGCTTGCTGTTCATAATTACCTTTTCTCCGTAATACATATTAATACGAATTTGATGCGCGCAAATTTTCGCACGTTGCGTATCCATTTACGAAAATGCGATCTTGGATGTTTCCTGTATATATCGCAGCAGGCAATAATGACATAGTTTCCAATAACGGTCACCGAATCATTCATCCCATTTCACGCAACAGAACAGGCGGATTTGAGTTTCTCGAATCCAAAACCTGCTCGCGTGTATTTTTCGTGTCCTTTGGTGTTTTTTCGTAGATCAGTGTTTTTTCTGAAAACTGGAACCACGAAAAGACACGAATAAACACGAAAAATCACACAAAGTTAATCGGACTCTTTTATTGCGCAGGTTGGGTCTATGGAAAGCGAAAGATCGTTGAAAACGCTCGGGTAAACACGCCTAATGCCGACAGACCGGTAACTATGTGTATCCCCATAAGGCTGATGTAAACGGCGATGGCGAATGAAAGGCCGTATCTTCCCAATCGGCTAGTGCCGCCCCATTTTAAGAAAACGAATGCCGCAAAAGTGCCGATCACAAGTTTGAAACCAAGAAAAGTCAGGTCGCCTACATCCAGCAGTTTCGCCATCAGAATATTTCCCTCGGTCGCGACACCGTTTCGAACCCAAATGATCGTCAGCAGCGCGTCAAGCAGATTCAGCGAAAAAAGTAGAAACGCTTCGCGAAATAGGGTCATAAACACGGTCCAGAGTGAACAAACTTGTTAAAACCTGTCGCCAAAATACAATGCCTCCGGTTTTTGAAGCCGGAGGCTCGAGTGTGGGGGAACGAATACCTTAACTATCTGAGAAGAGAAAGGTTGAATAGCCCGCGATTTCAGAAAATTTTTATCGATCGACACGCGAACGCCGCCGCCGCGAATGCGAAATAACGCAAACTTCTGCTACACTCTCACAAATTGCGTAAACGTCTATTGAACTTATTCGTCCCGAATAGGGTCACAGATTCACGATGCAATTTTTGAGCTTTCCGAAATCCACCAAAAAAGTGAGAACTAAAAATGGCTGAAAACGAAAACGACCTTATTCCCGAAGACGAATACGAACGGGAATTGAGTTGTCTGGTTGGTCGAAAATTTACTGGGGTGGTAGGCAGACATCGAACCAAATATTTCATTTACGCGGCTTTCTTTCTTTGTTCAATTTCTTCCGGTCACCGGTTTCTTTTACAAACGAAATATATTCTCGCCCGCTTTCCGCCTCTTTTCGCTTCAAATCTGCAAACATCAGGTCCAGATCGTAATTAAATTTGCTGGCGTATTCATCACGCAAGCGCCGGGTTTCTTCTACAATTTCATCAGTGCGCATTTCTTATTCTCCGAGCAATTCTTCCAAAGTACAAATCTTTGACGGTACAAAACCTTGTTGGTGAATCGCTTCTTCAATTCTACCCTGCATAAAAGCATTTGCAATATGTTTAAAGTTCCAAGTCGCAAGAAAATCTATTTTCTCGATGGCCGCAATTGCGATGTGAAGAGCGTCGGCGGCAGCTTTTTCAGGAACGACGTTTGCGGCCACGAGATCTTTAGCAAGTTCCCTGGCAGCGTGCCGCACAGGCAGAATAGTCATCGATTTCAAGATGCCAATTCGCTTTGATGCCATTTGCGCATTCCCAAGACTAGCTTCTTGAATAACAAGCTCAGAAGCAACGATCTGAAAGTTGGCTCGCTGAATATTCCACCATTCTGTTGTGGTCAATTGGTGTCCGGCAGTTATGGCGTCTTTGCTTGGGCGCGCGGCAAGATAGCTGATGATCGACGTTTCTAAATAAACGGTGGGCTTCATATCAAATTCGCAAAGATAAATAGAAAGACCAAATTTATCAAATTCAGATAAATTCTGCTAAACTCTCGGAAACCGATAGGTTTAGTCATTCCATTCCAAACAAAGGACTTCACTAATTATGGCCGAAAACGAGCAGATTCCACCGGACGAGTACGAACGCGAATTGACCACCGATCTTGACGACGATACGCCCGATAAACCGAAGGGCATGCCGCTGCATACGAAAATATTCATCGGCCTTGCGGTCGGTGTTTTCGGCGGGCTTGCGGTCAATTGGATTTGGGGCGGCGATAACGAATGGGTCGTGTGGGCGGTTGAGAATTTCACGCGGCCGATAGGCCAGCTCTTCTTGAATCTGCTTCTGATGATCGTCGTGCCGCTCGTATTTTCATCTCTGGTTGTCGGCGTTGCGGGCATCGGCGATATTCGCAAACTTGGACGCATCGGCTTTAAGTCATTTGCCTATACGCTTGTGATCTCGGCGATCTCAGTGGTGATTGGATTAACACTTGCGAATACGATCCAGCCCGGAAAACGCATTAGTGATGAAACCGCCGTTCAATTAAAAGAGAAATTCAGCAGCGGAGCATCGTCGGCGACCGACGCACAAAAGAAAGCTCTGGAATCCGCAAAATCAGAAACGCCTCTAATGACAGCCGTGAAAACGGTTGTGCCGAGCAACTTGTTTAATTCGATCTCCGGCGCGAGTCCGAACATGCTTCATATAATGTTCTTTGCGCTAATTATCGGCATCGCGATCACGCTGCTTCCGGCCTCGGTTTCAGAACCCTTTGTGAAATTCAACGAAGCGCTTTTTGCGATCACGGCGAAGATAATTGACATTGTAATGAAATTCGCGCCTTATGCCGTCGCGTGTTTGCTGTTCAATAACATCGCGCAATTTGGGCTCGAACTTCTACAGTCGCTCGGTTGGTTCGTGCTGACGGTTTTGCTTGGCCTTGCGATACATTTCTTCGGCTTAGAGTCG